>JAICJJ010000609.1 GCA_025928535.1 Thermomicrobiales bacterium | reverse complement strand
CCCGATAGGGACCGTCGCCCCTTCCGGCGCGAGAATCTGGCTGAGGACACCCGCCTCCGCCGCTTCGATTTCGAGCGACACCTTGTCGGTCTCGATTTCCGCGATCGGCTCGCCCGCTTCGACTTCGTCGCCCACCTGCTTGAGCCAGCGAAGGAGCGTGCCTTCTTCCATCGCGTCGCCCATCTTCGGCATGATCACCGTCGGCATCGTCAGACCTCTCGATAGAGCGCGCGGCGAGCAGCGTCGACGATGTGCTGCTCGGAGGGGAACGCGGCGGTTTCCAGATTCCGGGCGTAGGGCGCGGGCGCCTCCGCGCCGCTGACGCGTTCGACCGGCGCGTCGAGTTCGTCGAACGCCTGCTCCTGGATGATCGCCGCCACTTCACTGGCGACGCTGAACCACCGCCATTGCTCTTGCACGACGACCGCCCGGTGCGTTTTGCGGACGGAGGCGACGATCGTGTTCACGTCGAACGGGCGGATCGAGCGCAGATCGATCACCTCGGCCGAGATGCCGTCCGCCGCCAGCGTTTCCGCCGCTTTCAGCAGCATGTTCACTTGCCGGCCGTAGCCGATCAGCGTGACGTCCGTCCCTTCCCGCGCGATCCGCGCCTTGCCGAAGGGAACGGTGTATTCCCCGTCCGGAACCTCGCCTTTGGTGCCGTAGAGCGCGCCCGCTTCGAGAAAGATCACCGGGTCCGGATCGCGGATCGCTTCGATCATCATCCCCTTGGCGTCGTATGGCGTGACCGGGGAGACGACCTTCAACCCCGGAAAGTGGCCGTAGAAGCCTTCCAGGCTGTGGGTGTGCTGGGCCGAGAGTTGAACCCCGCCGCCATTCGGGCCGCGAATCACCATCGGCACGGAGGCTTGCCCGCCGGAAAAATAGCGAATCTTGGCGGCGTTCTGGATGATCTGGTCGACCGCCTGGAACGAAAAGTTCCAGGTCATCATCTCGACGATCGGCCGCATTCCGGTCATCGCCATGCCAATCGCCGCCCCGGTGAACCCGCCTTCGGCGATCGGCGTGTCGATCACGCGCTTGTCGCCGAAGCGTTCGAGCAAGCCGTCGGTCACCAGATGCGTGCCGCCATAGATGCCGATGTCTTCGCCGATCAAGACGACCCGCTCGTCTCGCTCCATCTCTTCGGCCATCGCCGATTTCAACGCTTCACGATAGGTGATCACGGGCATGGATTGCGCCCTCCAGGCGCCAGAGGGTAGGGGGTAGACGGTAGGGGGTAGAAACGACACAAACGTCTACCCCCTACCCCCTCCCCTCTACCCCCTCGTCATAAACATCCGTGTACAACTCGGCCAACGGCGGTTCCGGGCTTTCTTCGGCGAATTTGACGGCGTCGGCGATCGTCGCTTTAACCTCGTTCCGGATCTCGTCCAGTTGCGCCTCGGTGACCGCGCCCCGATCCAGCAGCCGTTGTTCGACCAGCCCGATCGGGTCGCGATGCCGCCACTCTTTCACTTCGTCTTTCGACCGATAGCGCTCGAGAAAGTCGGCGGCGCCGTGCGGCACGAGCCGGTAGGTGATCGCTTCGACCCCGTACGGCTTGCCCGTTTTCCGCATCCGCTCCGTCACCCGCTGGGCGCATTCGAGCACGGCGAAGAGATCGTTGCCGTCGACGTCTTCGTGCTCGATGCCGTAGGAGTCGAATTTGGCCGACAGGTCAGTCATCGCCGTCGCCCGTTCGACGCTGGTGCCCATCCCATGTTTGTTGTTTTCGAGGATGAACAGGCAAGGATTCATGCCATAGCGGCCCCCGAGGCCGGAGAGGTTGGCGCCTT
>JAICJJ010000513.1 GCA_025928535.1 Thermomicrobiales bacterium | reverse complement strand
GACACGGCCGATCTGTGCGAAGATTCGCCCAGAATCCGGAGGTTTGGCGCGCCGCCGGCAGCCCAGACGGGGCGTTGAACGGGCGGGAAAGGAGCGATTTGCATAGATTTTGCGCCGTTGCACCCGGCTTTCGGGCCGGGTGGGGATTGAAACGCCTGGTTGAGCGTCGGTGCGCCGATGACGATGCGTTGCATCCGGCCTTCGGCCCGGGCCGGGATTGAAACGGCGCGCCCTGGCAAGTAGCGACAACCCGTTGCACCATCTTGACGGTCATCATCCCTCGCCCCAGAATCGGCGGACGCACGATCCGGCGCGGACGCGACACGGTCGGGCGAGATGATGGTGCGGAGGTGCGGTGATGCGACGACGATCGGTGCTTTCCCTGGGAATGATGGCGCTTGCGCTCCCGGCTATGCCGACTTTGACCGCCACGGTCGCCGCGCAGGGCGCGACGCCGGTCGCCGTCGCGCCGCCGCAGGACCTGCTGCCGCCGCAGCCGCCCGATCAGCCGGGGCAAACCGCCAACATCAACGGCATCGACATCTACTACGAGGTCTATGGCAAAGGCGATCCGCTGCTGCTGCTCCATGGCGGCCTCGGCAACGGCGACTATTTCGTCAACCAGATTCCGGCGTTCGACAAGGACTACCAGGTCATCGTCATGGACAGCCGGGGCCACGGCCGCTCGTCATTCGACGACAAGCCGATCTCGTACGAACTGATGGCCTCCGATGTCCTCGGCCTGCTCGACCACCTCGGCATTCAGAAAACCGATCTGGTCGGCTGGAGCGACGGCGGCATCATCGGGCTCGAACTCGCCATCCACCATCCGGACCGGCTGAACAAGGTCGTCGCCTACGGGGCCAATTTCGATCCGACCGGCGTCCGCCTCGACATCGGCCAGAATGCCTATTTCAACGCCTATATCGAACGGGCCTCCAAGGATTACCAGACGATTTCGCCGGCGCCCCAGCGGTGGAACGAATTCCTGAACAACATCGAGCACATGTGGGCGACCGAGCCGAACTACACCGAAGACCAACTCCGGTCGATCACCACGCCGTTTCTGATTCTGGACGGCGCGAAGGAAGAAGCGATCGATCTCAATCAGACCAAGTTGATGGCGTTGCTCATCCCCGGCGCCAAACTCGTCATCATGCCCGACACCGGCCACTTCGCGATGTTCGAAAAGCCGGCCGAATTCAACAAGATCGTGCTCGATTTTCTCGGGGCCTGACGACCGGCGGCGAATCGACTCGGCCGGCGGCGCAAGATCGAATGGCGCCGCCGGTTGCAGTGCCGCGGCCTATTTCTTCCGCGGCGCGCCCTTGGCCGGCGCGGCCTGCTCCGGCGGCACCCACCCTTCCGGCATCGCCGCGTCTTGCCCGAAGAAAAATTCCTCCATCTGCTCGCGGAGGATGCGGCGGGTTTCGGGATCGGCCGGGTTGAGGCCGTAATGGTTGATCAAGATCGTCATGTGGGGTTGCCAGAGGGCATACCCTTCGGCCGAAACATTGTCGTAGATGCGCTGCCCAAGTTCGCCCGGAAAGGGCGGCTTTTCCAGCCCGGGCAACTCCCGGCCGAGTTTCACACATTGCACCATGCGCGGCATCGTCGCCCTCCGGGCGTGGAATCGGGAATGCGGCCAGGGACGCCCGGCCCATCGGTCATCGTACCCTAGTCGGCGGCTGTGCGGCGTGTCAAACGAGTCGAGAAGTCGAGGAGTCGGGAAGTCGAGCCGAACGGAGGCGCTCCGTTCAGGATGATGGCGAGCGGGGCGACGCGATGAGCGACGACCGGGGTCGGGATCGATGCGCGTCGTGATGTTCGGGATGGCCTGCGCCGCCTCCGAGCCGGTCATGTCGGCATTGCTGACGACGGGGGTCACGGTTCCCGCGCTCGTGATCGGCGGCGGGTCGGCGGGCAATTCGCCGCCCGAGCGGCTGGCCCGCGCGGCCGGGATTCCAATCATCCGCCCGGCGCGGATCGACGTGGCACTGATCGACACGCTCGCCCGCCTCGCTCCGGACGCGATCGCGGTCGCCTGCTTTCCCGTTCGGCTGCCGACGGCCCTGCTCCGTCTGCCGCCGCTCGGCTGCCTCAACGTCCATCCCTCGCTGCTGCCGCGCGGGCGGGGGCCGGAGCCGGTTTTCTGGACATTGCGCCGCGGCGAACGGGAAACCGGCGCGACCGTGATCCGGATGAACGGCCGCTTCGACGCCGGGCCGATCGTCGCCCAGGCGCGCATGCCGGTTCCGCCCGGCATGCGCGCGCCCGATCTCGAACGCGATCTGATGACGCTCGGCGGCCGGTTGCTGGTCGCGGCGCTGCCGCAACTGGTCGCCGGCGCGCTCGACCCCGTTCCCCAGGACGACGCCGCAGCGACCCAGGCGCTGCTGCCGACGCCGGCCGATTGGCTGATGCCGACCTTGCTGCCGGCCGGCTGGGCGTGGACGTTCGCCCGCGGCGTCGCGCCGCTCGGCGGCCCGCTCGCCGTGCAGATCGGGCGCGACGTCGTTCCCGTCCGCGACGCCCTCGACCACGATCCGGCCGCCCCCCTCGCCGCGCCCGTCGTCGCCGCCCCGGACGGCACGATTCAGGTCCGCTTCCGACCAGGGTGGGT
>JAICJJ010000111.1 GCA_025928535.1 Thermomicrobiales bacterium | reverse complement strand
GAACGACGCAGCGAACGCCCCCGGCCGGATGGGGCGACCCCGTCATGCTGAACTTGTCGAAGCATCTCGTTCGCTGGAAACAGTGAACGACGAGATCCTTCGCTGCTGCTCAGGATGACGATGGGTGCTGCGGCTCAAGATGACCATGGGGAGGCGCGCCGCGGCCCGCACAAAACGTTGACGCGCCCCCGGCCGGTAAGCCGCGGCGCGAACGCTCAGAGCCGCTGGTACTCTTCGAGATCGAGCACGAACACCGTCGCCGCCGCCATCGGCATGCCGTCCGCCGTTTCCGCGGGCGCGGCCCCGGATCGGGCGTTTTGGCGAACGAGATCGAGCACCTGATCGACCTGGTCTTCATCCGCGCCGATCATCAAGGTCGTGTTGCCACGGCGGAGAAACCCGCCCGTGCTGGCGAGGCGCGTGGCTCGGTATTCAGCCTCCAGCAACGCGTCGACCACCGAATCGGCGATCTCATTCTGAATGACGGCGATGACCAGTTTCTTCATTGCGCCTCGTCCACCCGCTCCCAAAGGAATGACGTGATTGCACGTTCGTTGTACGACGAAATCCGCAGCGCGCATTGCCCGGTTGGGCGAGTATACATCCTCCCACCGATCTGGCCGGACCAGCATCTGGCCATCAGTCCGAACCTCGCTCGGCCCGCTCGCGACGATGCCGCTGCGCGTCGAGCCAACCTTGCAGAATGACCGTCGCCGCCACGGCGTCGACCTTTTCCCGGCGGGCTCGGCGCCGGTTGCCAGCCGCTTCGAGTGATCGCTCGGCGATCGCCGACGAGAGCCGCTCATCCCAGAAGACCACCGGCCGTTCCGGTCCCAGCGCCTCTTCCAATTCCGCCGCGAAGGCGCGCACCCGCGCCGCCTGCGGTCCTTCGCGGCCGGACAAGCCGGTCGGCAAGCCGACGACGACCCGCGTCGCGCCCAACCGTTCGGCCAATTGCCGCACCGCGTCCGCCGTCGCCGCCCTGCGCGGCATCGTTTCGACCGGCGACGCGATCGAACCGCCTTCGTCGCTGACCGCGACGCCGACGCGGACCTCGCCGACATCGAGCCCCAGGGTTCGACCGCGCGCGCTCATGAGTCGATCACGATCTGAATCCGCCCCACGTTGGTCGGCATCCGGTCGGGCAACCAGATCGGATGATACGAAACGTGGAACGACGCGATCTGCGGCGTCTGCCGCAACACGGCGTCAACCGACGCCGAATCGGCGCCGGCGAGCCGCTCCGCCAGCGCCCGCCGCTGCGGCTGTGTCAGCACCGCCACGGCGTCGGCCGTGACCGGCGCGCGCAGCCGCACGCCTTGCGCCGAGTGGTCCAGCGCCGTCGCCGCGGCCGGTTTGACGCTCCCCGCCGCGACCGCGTAGCCGGCCGGCGCCAACGGCGCCAGTTGCCGCGTCGCCGCTTCCGCGATCTTGCCGGCCGCCGCGTCCCGATCGTACGCCAGCGCCGTCACGGTCCAGACCATCTTCAGCGACAGAGTGTCGGTCGCCTGCCCGTCCTGGGCGGAAAACGTCTCGGCGCCCGGTCCGGCGGCGATCGTTTCGGGCACGATCGCTTCATTGCCGGGCAGCGACTTGGCGAACGCGGCCGCCGCGGTTTGGTTCATCGCCCCGGCCGCCTGCGCCCGCAACGTGTCGAAATCGGCTTTGGCGACGATCGGAACCCGCTTTTCGGCCCCGCCGCTGGCGGCCTGCTCACGATTGCTGTAGTAGACGCCGTTCGGCAGCCGGCCGCCGATCTCGCCGACTCCAACGTTGCCGCCGCTGCCGAGATCGACGGCGCGCACCGTGCCCGTCGCCTGCCCGGCCTTGCCGGTCGCCGGATCGCGCGGCGGCGCCGTCACCGCGTCGGCCACCTCGAAGGCGACCCCGGTTTCGGTCGTCAATCGGGTTCCCGCATCGATCCGAACCTCGGCGTCGGTCGGATTGGCGAAGACGATCGGCCCGCTGGCGCGATCGGTCGGCTCGACGCGCACGCCGGTCACCGGAATCTGTCCTTCCCAGGTCACCTGGGTCGTCGCCGGCGCCGCCGAAATCGCGACCGACGCGCCGCCGTCGAGCGGCTGACCGGTGGTCGTGATGTCGTAGACGACGTCGCCCGCCAGCGGCTGGCGTTTCAAGGTGATCGCGATCGTGGCGCCGGGCAACAGCAGGTAGATGATGCCGACGAGCGCGATCAGCGCGCCCACGGCGATCAGCAGCGTCCGCGTCCGCCGCTGGCGGCGTTCCGTCGCCGGCAAGACCAGCATCGGCTCCACGTCGCCCTCGTCCGACGCCTCGCCGTCGGGCGGCGCTTCGGGTTCGATCGCCTCGGCCGGCGCCTCGACCACCGACTCAGGCTCAGACGGGACAAACGCCGGTCGTCGCCCCCACCGTTTGCCCCGCGCGGCCCGCTTCCGCGCCGCGATCGCTTCGGGGGTCGGCGGTTCCGGCCAGAGGGCATCCGGATCGATCGGCGGCCGATCCGGCGCGGCGTCTGCGTCGCCATTCGGCGCGGGGCCGAACGCGGGCATCCGCTCCGCGGCATCTCCCGGCTTCGTCGGTTCGGCCGGCACGGTTTCAGGCGCGGCCTCATCTGAGACGGCGCGGCCGACGAATCGATTCGCTGGCTTCGGCCCCGGGCGGACTTGCGGCGACGTCGGCGGCGCGGCCGGCTGCGTGCTGGCGGTCGACGCCTCGGCCGGCTTCGGAGGCGGGCTTGGGCGAGGCGATGCCGGCCGCCCGGCCGGTGGGGCGGTCGCGCGGGGCGCGGGTTCGACCGGAATGCCGAGCAGCCGCGCCAACTGCGCCCGCAGCGGATCGTCGGTCCGCAGGGTGACCGCCAGCCGCTCCCGATCGATCGCGTCGCGCAGCGTCCGAAATTCCGCGGCCGTCAGCAGCAGCGAACTGTCGGGCGGAATGACGAGGTCAATCGGCCGGCCATTCGCTCCCGCCTGCCGCAACCGCGTCAGCAGCGCTTCGAGCGCATCGTCGGACGCGACGACGCGCGGCGGCAGCGTCTGGCTCATCGACCGCGCCGCGGTCTAGTCCGCGCCGAGGGCGCGACGAACGAAGCCGGGAGCCGCCGCCAGCGCTTCGTCGAGGCGGGACGCGTCCTTGCCGCCGGCTTCGGCCAGATCGGGCCGACCGCCGCCCCGGCCGTCGATCAGGGCCGCCGCCTGCCGGACCAGATCGCCGGCGCGCACCCCCCGCTCGACCAGATCTGGCGTCACCATCGACAACAAACTGGGCCGACCGTCGATCACCGTGCCGAGCATGACGACGCCCGAGCCGAGCTGGTCGCGCAGCCGATCCCCAATCTGCCGCATGCCATCTTTGGATTCGGCCTCGACCCGGGCCGCCAACACCCGGCTGCCATCGACCGCGACCGCTTGCCGGACGAGATCGCCGACGCGTTCGCCAGCGAGTTCGCCGCGCAACCGCTCGATTTCCCGTTCGAGCGTGCGCGACCGTTCGTGCAAGACGTCGATGCCGTTCACCACCTCGTTCCAGGCGGTCCGCACGCTGCGGCTCGCCTCGTCGAGCAAGCGCTGTTGTTGCAGCATCCGGTCGATCGCCGCCGTGCCGGTCACCGCTTCGATCCGGCGGACGCCGGCCGCGACGCTTCCTTCGGACACGATCTGAAACGGTCCGATCTCGCCGAGCCGGGCCACATGCGTGCCGCCGCACAATTCCTGGGAAAAGCCCGGCACGGCCACGACCCGGACCGTTTCGCCATATTTTTCGCCGAAGAGCGCCATCGCGCCGGTCGCGACCGCTTCCTTGTACGGCTGGACCGTCGTTTCCACCGGCAAATCGCGCAAGATTTCGTGATTGACGATTTCGGCGACGCGTTGCAATTGGTCCGGCTTGACCGCTTCCAGGCTCGTGAAATCGAAGCGCAGCCGATCGGGCGCGACGAGCGACCCGGCTTGCCGCGTTTCCGGACCGAGGACGATCCGTAGCGCGCGGTGCAGGAGGTGCGTCGCGGTGTGGTTCCGCCTTATCGCCTGCCGCCGGCCAGCGTCGATTTCGGCCCGCGCCGGCTCCCCGGCCCGAACGAATCCTTCGGCGACCGCGCCACGATGGATATAGATGTTTGGCGTCGGCTTGAACGTGTTGTCGATATCCACCACGCCCGTTTCGGTCCGGATCGTGCCGCGATCGCCGATCTGACCACCCGATTCGCCGTAGAACGGCGTCCGATCGAGAATCACTTCAACCGGCTGCCCCGCTTCCGCTTCTTCGATCGGCCCGTCCGGACCGAAAAGCGCCACGACCCGCGCTTCGGCGTCCAAATCGTGGTAGCCGAGGAAGGTCGTCGGGCCGCCCGCGCTCGCGACGTAGCCTTCGGTCCGGCCGCGCGCCGCGTCCTTGAACGCCTCGGCCGCGCCTCCGCGACTCGCCGCCCGCTGCGCCGCCAGCGCATCGTCGAACCCGGCCTGATCGACTTCGAAGCCCGCTTCGTGCGCCAGTTCGACTGTCAGATCGTAGGGAAAGCCAAAGGTGTCGTAGAGCCGGAACACTTCTCGCCCCGGCAGCACCCGCGCCACCGTTTCCTCGTCCGGATGCGTCCTGGCCCAATCTTCGACCAGCGCCTGGAATCGGCCGATGCCGGCGTTGATGGTGCGGCCGAAACTTTCTTCTTCGTGGGTCAGCACGCGCGCGATCTGGGATTGCCGGTCGCGCAATTCGGGGTGGTGGTAGGCGAATTGCTCAACCACCACGCTCGAAACTTCGGCGAGAAACGGCCGCTCCAGCCCGAGTTTGCGGCCGGCGCGGATCGCCCGCCGCAGGATGCGGCGCAGGACGTAGGCGCGTCCTTCGTTGCCCGGCAGCACGCCGTCGGCGATCAGGAAGGTCGCTCCCCGCGCGTGGTCGGCGATGATGCGCAGGGCACGGTCGGTCTCGGCGTCCGTGCCATAGGCGACGTCGGCCAGCCCCGCGGCGCGCTGGATGATCGCCTGGTAGAGGTCGATGTCATAAACGGAATCGACCTGCTGCATCACCATCGCCAGCCGCTCGAGACCCATGCCGGTGTCGACATTCTGGCGCGGCAGCGGGGAGCGCGAGCCATCCGGCGACTGGAAAAACTCCATGAAGACGTTGTTCCAGAGCTCGAGATAGCGCGGGCAATCGCATCCCGGCGCGCAGGTCGCCAGCCCGCAGCCATGCTCCGGACCACGGTCGAAATAGATCTCGGAATCGGGTCCGTTCGGTCCGGTCGGGCCGACCGGTCCCCACCAGTTGTCGGCGAGTTTGCCGATCCGTTCTTCCGGCACGCCGATGTCGTCGCGCCAGATCGCGTAGGCGTCTTCGTCGTCCGGGTGCACCGTCGGGTAGAGCCGCTCGCCGGGGATGCCCAGCGTTTCGGTCAGGAATTCCCACGACCAGCGGAGCGAATCGCGCTTGAAATAGTCGCCGACCGAAAAGTTGCCGAGCATGAAGAAGAAGGTGGAATGACTTTCGTCGCCGACTTCTTCGATGTCGACCGTGCGGAAGCATTTCTGGACCGAGCAGAGCCGCGGCACCGGCGGCTGCTCGAGCCCGAGAAAATACGGCGTCATCTGCTGCATGCCGGCGGTCGTCAGCAAGACGGTCGGATCGTTGTGCGGCACGAGCGACGACGACGGAACTTCCTTGTGCCCCCGTTCTTCGAAAAACCGGACGAACCGGCGGCGCACCTCTTCGCCCGAAATCGGCGCGGGCATCGACGATTGATTCATGCGACTGACGACCTCACGCCGGACGAGCGGCGACCGCGAACGGGCATGCACATGACAGGGATCGCTCCCCCGCAGAAGGCGATTGTGCCATATTGGGCAGGGAGAGCACGAAAACCGGCGGCGAGTTGTTACCCTCGCCGCCCCTCTACGTTGCCGCCCGGCGCGCCGCGGCGACGTAGTCGGCGCGGGGCGGGGCGAAGCATTCGATGACGAGACAGGGTTCGGCGCCGGTTTCGACGCGATGCGCGACGTTGGACGGGATGACGTAGCCATCGCCGGCGGAGACATGCCGCGCTTCGCCGCCGATCTCGATCGTCATCGTCCCTTCGATCATCAAGCCGATTTGCTCGTTTTCGTGCGAATGCAACGGCAAGACCGCGTTCGGCTCCAGCGCGACCCAGGATGCCATGGCCCGTTCGCCGGCGAGGAGTTGGAGCCGGATGCCGGGACTCGGCTCGACGATCGGCAAGCGGTCGCGAGCCGCCCATTCCACGCCCGCCGCCGATCCCCGCTCAGCGCCAGGGGTGCGCGTCGTTTCGGTCCGATCGTCCGCCATGGTCATTCGTCGCCTCCTCCGATCGGGATCGCCGTCGCCACTCGTCGCGACACGACATTTGCCGCACGATGGCGTTACTGTAGCGACGAACGTCGGCGCAGTCGAACCGCGGCCGCCGGCTCCCCCACGATCGACGCCGGCTCGAAGAACGACCGGCTCAACGGCCGCGAGCGATGACCGAATTTGATGGGTCTATCGAACCGATTCCTTCCCAGCGCACGCACGCCGGCGCTCGGCTCGGCTGGCGATTGATCGCCGACGGCCATTTCGCCGACGCCCACGCCGCGTTTCGGCAGGCGGTCACGCTGGGCGACGTTTCGGCGGATACGCTCGACGCCCTCGACGATTTGACCCCGGCGGCGGAGCGCCCCGCCCTCTACGCCGAATTGCTCAGTCCAGCTGGACCCGATTGGCCTCCGCTCTCGCGAGCCTTGCTCGCGCTGCGCCGGTTCGACGCCGCCCAAGCCGTCGACGCGCCGCCCGCATCATTGGCTTCAGCAGCGGCGGACGCGCTGGAAGCCGCCGCGGGATGCGGCGATCCGATCGTTTGGACTTCGCTGGCGCAGGCACAGCGCCGCGAGCACATCTTCGCGGCGCTGACCAGACGCGACGCATTGCTGGCCGGCCTCGAACATCTCGCCTGCGCGCCCGCCGGCGCCGACATCCGTCCCGCCGCCGTCGCGTTCGCGGAACGAATCGGCCGCGCGGCCGTCGGCGATCCGGAATTGCGGCGCGCGGCCGAATCGACCCTGTACGCGCTTGCGCGCGAGTCCGACCCTGATGTCGCGAGCGCGGCGCGGACCGCGGCGAGACAAATCGAACGGCTGCGCAAGGCGGAATCGCGCGCGATCCCCACGCGGGCTGACGCGCCCGAGCGCGAATCAGCCATCAGCCTGAACGGCCGGCGCCTCGTCGTCGCCCTCGTCGGCGGCGACGATCGATTGCGAGCAGCCATTGTCGCGGCCTTGGTCGAGCGCGGCGTGACCGACATCCGCGAAATTCCGCCGGCCTGGGAAGGACGCCGCGGGGGCGGCATCGAGCCATTCCTGCACGGCGTCGATCTCGTCCTGCTCCTGATCCGGCAACTCGATCACAGCACCGCGAACCAGGCGGAAACGATCGCCCGAAGCCACGATATCGCGGTTCGCCGCGTCCCGACGGCAAGCGTCGCCGCCGCCGTCGCCGCCGTCGCCGCCTGGACCCGCTCCAGGCAAGGATGACCCGCTTCCCACCCCCGTCATGCTGAGCCGCAGCGAAGCACCTCATGTTCCAATGCAATGAGTGACGAGGTCCTTCGCTCCGCTCAGGATGGCGAGGCCGGGGGGCGGGGGGCCCCAGTTGTGGGGGGGGGGGGGGCGGGGGGGGGGGGGGGGGGGGGGCCCCCGCTTGTGGGTTTGTTGGGTATTGTGGGGTGGGGGGGGGAAATTTTGTGATGGGGGATGGGGGGGG
>JAICJJ010000398.1 GCA_025928535.1 Thermomicrobiales bacterium | reverse complement strand
TTCGTCGCTTGCTGCCGGATGATGTCGAGTTGCTTGGGCTCGACGAGGTCGACGTCACGCTGCCTCCGGAGGACGGCACGACCTATGCGGAGAATGCTGACGTGAAAGCGATTGCGGCCGCCAGGCAATCCGGACTGCTCGCGCTCGGCGACGATTCCGGATTGGAGGTCGACGCCCTCGGCGGGCGACCAGGAATCCACTCTGCTCGTTTCGCCGGCCCGACGCGGGACGACGAAGCGAATCGATCGCTCCTGCTGGCGCAATTACGCGACACGCCGGATGATCGACGCGCCGCTCGCTTCGTCTGCGCGCTTGCCCTAGCCACGCCCGACGGCATCGTGGCGCGGGTCGAAGGGACGTGTGACGGACTGATCGGCCGCACCCTTTCGGGCCATAATGGATTCGGCTACGATCCGCTTTTTCGCCTGGCGGACGGTCGGTCACTCGCCGACTTGTCGGACAATGAAAAAGATCGCGTCAGTCACCGCGGCCACGCCGCGCGCGCCATGCTTCCGCTCCTGCGACGGGAGTTGGGGAGGTTCACCAGGTGATCGAGCAAATTGAAGCAGGCATCGCCACCGCCGCTCCCACCGCGCCGGTCCATTCGTTCCTCGATTGGCGGCGGCGGATCGACGACCTCGGCGTGCCGGCCACGATTGCGATTGCCGGCTCGCGTGGAAAATCGACGGTGGCGCGGATGCTCGACAGCATCTTCCGCAGCGCAGGCTTGCGGACCGCCCTCTGGACCGATCAGGGCGTCGACATCGAAGGTCGTCGCCAACGCGGGGAATTGGTTCCCTGGTCGAACGCCTTGCGCGGCCTGGGCAGCCATGCGCTCGACGTCGCAATTCAGGAACTCGATTGGGACACGGTTCACGCGGTCGGCTTGCCGCCCGCGTCCTATCCGCTGGCCGCGATCACGAACCTCTGCGTCAACAACGACTCATGTCTGGTCCACGAAGAAACGATGCGGGCCGTGCGCGCCATGGGCGCGATTCGCGCATCCGTCCACCCCGCAGGCGCCCTGGTCCTGAACGGCGACGATTTCGGCATCGCGGACGACGACGATGCGCCGACTCCCGAGCGGATTCTCTATGGGTCGAGCCCCGATACGCCGCTGATCCGCCGGCACGTGCGGCGCGGCGGCGTCGCCGCCTGGGAGGCCGATGGCGGGCTCTGGATCGGCGATGCCGCCGAGGCCGAATGGCTCGTGCCCATCGGCGAGTTGCGACTCGCGCTCGGCGGAGCCGCCAGTTTCCAGATCATGAACGCGCTCGCCGCGGCGGCGATCGCGCATGCCTGCGGTATTCCGACCGCGACGGTCGCCGGCGCGCTGGCATCGGTCGTGCCTGATCCCGCGCTGGCGCCCGGATCGTTCAACGTTCTGACGGTGCGAGGAGCCACCGTCGTCGTCGACCGACCGGCCCATCCATGGTTTCTTCGACCCGCGCTGCGAGCGCTCGGTCATTTGCGATCCGGCCGCATCATCCGGGTCGTTGGCCGCCTCGACTCAATCGATGCGGCCGACCTGGTCGAGACTGGCCGACTGCTCGGGCGCGGCGGCGGCGCCATCCTGTTGCATGGCGAGCGCCTCGATCCGGAGCGGGCGGAATTGCTGCGCCAGGGCATCGCCGCCAACGACGTTCCCCCGCTGGTGATTCATGCCGCCGGGGAACGCGCCGCCATCTCGGCCTTGCTGCGAATGCTGAAACCGGACGATCTCGCCTACATCCTGGCCGACCGGCCGCTGCCGGTGGTGCGGGCGTTGCAGCGGGCGGAAAATCGCGCCGCCGCCTGATCGCGTCGGCGGCGAATCGAGGTGGAGGGATGGCGGAACTCAGCAACGCGGCGGTGGCGACGCTGCTCGACCGCTACAGCGCGTTGCTCGAATTCACCGGCGAACGCTCGTTTCGCGCTCGCGCCTACCACAATGCGGCCGACGCGATTCGAGCGACGTCGATCCCCCTGGCCGATTTGGCCGCGACTGGCCATCTGCGCGACATCCCCGGCATTGGCGAGGGGATCGCGCTGGCCATCGACTCGATCCTCGCAAACGGCCGGTTCGGACTGCTCGACGAATTGGCCGAGCGCTATCCGTTGAGTCTGCTCGAGTTGACGCAATTGCCCGGCGTCGGCGTCAAGACCGCCAGTCGGCTCTTCCACGAACTCGGCGTCGCCGATCTCGCCGCCGCCGAAGCGGCCGCCGCCGACGGTCGCATTCGCGCCGCGAAAGGCATGGGCGCCAAACTGGAAGCGACGATTCTCGCCGGCCTCGAAGCCTTGCGGCGACGCACCGGCCGCGCGTCGATCGGCCTCGCGCTGCCGGCCGCCCGCCGCCTCCAGGGCGATCTCGAAGCGGCGTTGCCAGCCGCGCGCATCGCGGTCGCCGGCAGCGTGCGGCGCATGGAGCCAACGGTCGGCGACATCGATCTGGTGATCGCCGCGGCCGATCCCACGCAGGTGATCGCGATCGTGCAGGCGATGCCCGCGTTCGCCGGCGCCGAACGCTCGCATGCGGCGCTCCGGATTGAATTGCCGGTCGGTCTGGCCGTCGATCTGTTCTTCACGACGCCCGATCGCTTCGGCACGGCGCTCGTCGAGGCGACCGGCAACGCCGCGCACCTGGCGTTGCTCGGGGAGCCCCTCGCGACCGCCGCCGCCGAGGAAGCGGTCTACGCCGCCGCCGGACACCTATGGATTCCGCCCGAATTGCGCCAGGGGACCGAAGAGTTCGCCCGGGCCGCCGAGATACCAGACCTCGTCACCATCGCCGACATTCAGGGCGAGTTTCACTGCCATTCGACCTGGAGCGACGGCGGCGCCTCGATCGCGGAGATGCTCGCCGCCGCCGCCGACCGCGGCTACCGTGTCCTCGCGATCACCGATCACAGCCTGTCGCTCGGCGTCGCCAATGGTCTGTCGCCCGAGCGATTGCGCCAACAGCGCGGCGAAATCGAAGCGCTGACCGGCCGTGATGGCGTCCGGCTTTGGCAAGGCGCGGAGGTCGAAGTCAGCCGCGACGGCCGGCTCGATTACGCCGACGAGGTGCTCGCCCGACTCGACATCGTCGTCGCGTCGCTCCATTCCGGGCTGCGCCAACCACGCGAGCAGTTGACCGAACGCCTGCTCGGCGTGCTCGCCAACCCCAACGTCGACATCATCGCCCATCCCAGCGGCCGCCTGATCGAGCGCCGGGAAGGTGGCGATTTCGACTGGGAACGCGTTTACGCCGCCGCGGCCGAGTCCGGGACCGCGCTGGAAATCAACGCCGATCCGGCTCGGCTCGACCTCGACGATCGCCACGCCGCCGCCGCCCTCGAAGCCGGTTGCCTCCTGACGATCAATTGCGACGCCCATCATCCCGATGGCTTCGCGTCGATGCCCTACGGCATCGCCGTCGCCCGGCGCGCCTGGGCGCGTCCCGCCGCGATCATCAATTGCTGGCCGGTCGCCCAAACCGGGGCGTGGCTCGCCGAACGCGGCCGCCGCGCCCCGCGCTAGATCGCCATGCTCGCCGGCGGCGCGATCACCCGCGCGTCGACCACGCCGGAGAGCGCCCGCAGAACATGCTCGAGCGCCTGACTGGCATCGACCCGCCGCGAGCGGCTGCGCAACACCC
>JAICJJ010000411.1 GCA_025928535.1 Thermomicrobiales bacterium | reverse complement strand
TACCCGCGCCCCCCCGGCGGGGGGGGCCGGGCGGGTGGGGGGGCCCGGGTTCGGCCGGTCCCGCGCGCCCTGGCGCGGGGGCTGGGGGGCCCCTAGGGCCCCCCCGCTCCCGACCTCGCGTCGAGCGTCCCCTCGGCGCAGCGCGCTTTCAGGCCGCCGCGGATGCCAGTTGCGGCCGCGCCTGCAACATGCTGAGCACGATCGGCACGGCGACGCCGGCGAAATCCCAGAAGTCCTGCGTCTGGACGGAGCCGCCAGGGGTCGCGCTCTGCGGCTTCATGGCGCTTTGCGCGAGTTGCGGTTGGGCCTGGAACAGGCTCAACACGATCGGCAGCACTTGTCCCACGATCGACGCGATGTCGCCGGCCGTGCTTTGCGCCGCGAGTTGGCCTGGCGCGGCGGCTTGCGGCCGCATCGCGCCCTGGGCGAGTTGCGGCTGCGCCTGGAACAGGCTCAGGACGATCGGCAACACTTGCCCGACGATCGAGACGACGTCGCTCGCGGTGCTTTGCGCCGCCAGATACCCCGGCCCCGCGCTTTGCGTCCGCATGGCTCCTTGCGCCAGTTGCGGTTGGGCCTGGAAGAGGCTGATGACGATCGGCAGCACCTGGCCGACGATCGAGGCGATGTCAGACGCGGTGCTCTGGGTCGCAAGCGAACCAGGCATGGCCGACTGCGTCCGCATCGCGCCTTGCGCCAACTGCGGTTGGGCCTGGAAGAGGCTCAACACGATCGGCAAGACCTGACCGACGATCGACGCAATGTCGCCGGCGGTGCTTTGCGCCGCTAGCGTGCCGCCCGGGGCCGCGCTCTGGGTTTTCATCGCCCCTTGCGCCAGTTGCGGTTGCGCCTGGAACAGGCTCAGGACGATCGGAAGCACCTGGCTCACGATCGAGGCGACGTCGCTCGCCGTGCTTTGCGTCGTCAGGTAGCCCGGAGTCGCGCTTTGGGGCTTCATGGCGCCTTGCGCCAGTTTCGGCTGGGACTGCAGCATGCTGAACACGATCGGCGCGACCGCGCCGGCGAAATCCCAAAAGTCCTGGGTCGCCAGGACATTCGACCCGAAACCGTTCGTGACGTATTTGGGATACTGCCAGTCCGTCAGCCACGAAGAATAGGTGGGCGTGGACATCGTCGCGGACATGCGGGGCCTCCTCGTCGTTCGGCCGTCGTGATCCCAGTCGATCCGCTTCGCCCGCTCTGCTCGCCGGCGTAACTTGTCCGCACGGAATGCGACGCTGAAGCCGAAATCCGCCAATGGCGACGGCGAGGCGATTCCACCTCCTCGCGATGCATGAAGATGACGTTGATGCGGTCGTTTGCCGACGCCCCAATCGAATCCGGCGATCGGGGCGGCGCGCTCGAGTCAGGGGTGAAGGTCGCCGAATGAAACGAATCCCGGCCGCGTTGCGCGAGGACGGTGGCGGCTGAGCGGAAACGGATCGAATCCTATTGTGAACAGTCAGTGAAGCGCATGAAAGGGACAAGGAGGACGACGGCTGTCCCTTCAGGTCCAGGAGGAATGCCCATTCGGGTCAGCGTCCCCGATCAGGCCGAGTTGCGCCGCGCGCATGCCGAGCATGAACATGCAGGGGGCGTCCAATTTATGTTCAATGACGCTGATGCGCCGCTTGACCGTGCGCAGGCTGATGTTCGATTCCGCCGCGATTTCTTCGCGCGTCAGACCGGCGGCCAGGCGCTGGAGCAGGCGCCGCTCTGGTTCGGTGACGCGTTCCGTCACGTCGGCCGGCGCGCCACAGGAGGGCAGCCGGGCGAGATGGGGTATCGCCGCCCGGCTCGCGATCACCATCATGCCGGAGACGAGATTGGCGATCGTGCACTGCAGCGTCTGGGACGACAGGTCCTGCCAGACGAAGTAGCCGATGATGCCAAGTTCGATGAACTCGCACATCGCCTCCATGTCGGGCCGGTTGGCGAAGATGACGATGTTGCTGTGCGGACTGATCTCGTGTTTGATCTGCCGGAGCGTCGGCGCCGTCGATTCGAGACCGACGCGATCGGCGGCAATGATGAACATCGGCCGGGTCGCGCTCGCCAGCGCGCGCGCTTGCGCCGGGTCCGACGTTTCGCCGACGATCGTCAGGTGGTGGAGACGTCCGACCGAATGTCGGAGGTCGGTCCATCCCAGGTCGCTCGAAACGAGCAGCAGCAGGGTGGGGCGGGTCATGGGCGCACTCCTTGGTCAGGCCCCGGCTTGGCGATTCGCTGCGTGCTTTCATACTAGCGTCATCGTCAACACCTCGCGTTCCGAGGCGTCGACGATGACTGCAGAGGAGGCTGCGGCGCCAAAAAGACCACGCGGATGATTGGACCGTTCGACAGACGTGGCGCCGACGGGCCAGTTCGATTCATGCGGCAATGGCAACGACGGATCGTGGAATATGAAGGGAGGATGAAAATGGATTGCCGGACGGGAACGGGCGAATCGGCCGAGACGAGCGACGAGGTCGCAACGTGCGGGTAATTGCGGGCGAGGCGCGCGGATTCCGGCTGAAAGGACCGGCCGGATCGTTCACGCGGCCGATGGCCGACAAGATCAAAGGCGCGCTCTTTTCGATGCTCGCCTCGCTCGGGGTCGAGCCGGAGCGTGTGCTCGACCTCTACGCCGGCACCGGCTCGATCGGCATCGAAGCGCTCTCGCGCGGCGCCGACTGGGCCGATTTCGTCGAACAGAATCCGGCCGCCGCCGCCGTCGTCCGCGCCAACCTCGTCCACACCAAGTTCGCCGACCGCTCCCGCGTCCACCAGCAATCGGTCGCGGCGTTTCTCGCCGCCGCCGAACGATTCCCCGCCGCGACGCCGCCCTACGACCTGGTGATCCTCGACCCGCCGTACGCCGATCCCGCCATCGCGCCGACCTTGGAGAAGATCGGCGCGTCGCCGCTGGTACAATCGGGCGCCGTGGTCGTCATCGGCCATTCGCCGCGGGTGACGCTGCCGGAGGAGGCCGGACGTTTGCGGCGATGGCGAGCGCGCTGTCACGGCGACAGTTGCTTCTCGATTTACGATGCGACGGACGCCACGACGGCGGGCGATGGGGCGGGAGGAGATGCGGCGAGCCATCTATCCGGGGAGCTTTGATCCGATCACGCTCGGGCACGTTGACGTCGCGCGCCGCGCGGCGCATCTGTTCGACGACGTGATCGTGGCGATCTACGCCGGCGCGGAAAAGCCGGGCTCCCTCTTCACGACCGAGGAACGAATCGCGCTCGCCCACGAAACGTTTGGCGAGATCGGCGAAGGCCGCATCCGCGTTGACAGTTTTTCCGGCCTGACCGTAGAGTACGCCCGCTCCATGGGCGCGACGATCATCGTGCGGGGTCTGCGCGCCGTATCCGATTTCGAGTACGAATTCAAACTCGCCCACATGAACGCGCACCTGGCGCCCGAAATTGAAGTCGTTTGCCTGATGACCTCCTCGCGGCATTCGTTCATCAGTTCGAGCCTGATCCGCGAGGTCGC
>JAICJJ010000291.1 GCA_025928535.1 Thermomicrobiales bacterium | reverse complement strand
GCCGAGCCGCCGCCATCCCTCTACCAGGTGCTGCGGCGGCTCGGCGCCTGGTATCGCGGCCAATTTCGCGAACGGGTCGGGCCGCTGGCTCCGCCGGTCGCGAACCTGCCGGCGGCGCTGCGCGAAATCGCGGCGGCGGGCGCGGCGGTCGCGCCCGAATTGCCGGATCAGGCGGAGCGCATCGTCGCCGATCTCATCGCTCGCAACGGCGCGACGCCGGACGCATCCTGAGCGTCGCTGCGACTCCGCTCAGAGTGCGCGCAGCGCGCGCGACGACAGAGCCAGCCAGGCGGTGAGCGCCAAGCAGACGACCGCTTCGCCCGCGATCGCCAGCGGCACGCCTATCGCGCCGGCGAGGAGTCCCATCGGCAGCGCGCCAAGCGGCATCAGACCCCAGGTGAGCAAATAGGCGCCCATCACCCGGCCGCGGATCGCGTCGTCGATCCGGTGCTGCACGAGCGCCGTGTTGCCGCTCATGAAGAACGAGGCGGTCATGCTGCCGCAAAAGAGAAGCGGCAACATCATGACCAGCGATCCGCACAGCGCCGCGGTCACGATCAAGCCGCAGTAGAGCAGCGTCGTCCAGATCAACGTCTTGCCCGCGCCGGCGCCCCAGCCGCGAACGGCGGTCAGCAACGCTCCGGTGACGGCTCCCGCGCCGGAGACCGCCATCATCACGCCGAGGCCGGCGGCGCCGATCTGCAGGATGTCGCGGGCGTAGACGTTGAGAAAGCCGAGATAGGGAAAGATCAGAAAAGTCGGCAGGGTCGCCTGCAGGAAGAGCGCCCGCAGGTCGGGCCGGCCGGCGATCGTCCGGATGCCTTCGAAGACGCCGCCCGCGCTCGTGCGGCTGGACACGCGCGGCGGCAGGGCGACGCCCAACATCAACGCGAAGGCGACAACCAGAGCGACCGCTTGCAGCACGAACGCCTCGCCGACGCCGAGCAGACCGATCGCGGCGCCGGCCAACGACGGCCCGAGAATGCGCGTCAGATTCTGGCCGGCGCTCATCAACCCGACCGCGTTGGTGAGGTCTTCGCGCGCGACGAGCGCGGGCACGATCGATTGCTGCGTCGGGTTGAGCATTGCCTGCAGCGACCCGTTGAGGAATGACGCGGCGACGAGATGGGCGGGGCGCGCCTGCCCGGCGATCACATCGAAGGCGACGATCATCGCCAGCAACGCCGCCAGCGCCTGACACGTCAACATCAGCCGGCGACGGTCGGAGCGGTCGATCAAGGCGCCGCCGAGGGGCGCCACGATCAGAAACGGCACGCCGCCGCTGAAGGTGACGATGCCGACGAAAGCGGCCGAATCGGTCATCGCCAGCGCCAGCCAGCCGATGGCGATCTGCTGCATCCATTGCGCGACGGAGCCGCTGAACGCGCCGAGCCAGAGCCGGCGGAACATCGGATAGCGGCTGAGGGAGCCGAATGATCGCCGCGCGGCGCGAGCGGGCGCGCCCTGATCGATTTGGGTCGGGGCGCGGACGGTCAACGGTCCCCCTCCGAGGATCGCCGCCGTTCGCGAGTCGGATGCCCACGGATCGCGTCGCGGCTGGCGGACTCTACCACACCGGCGCTCCGGTTCGGCATTTGACCGTATCAGCGCGGAACGGGATGTTAGGATTGACCAATTGCGCGGCGGACGGCCGCAATTGGCGCGACGGGAGCGGGCGGCTGCCAATGAGGAGGCTGAAAGGGCTGGTGCTGGCGGGCGGCAAAGGCTCGCGCCTGCGGCCGCTGACGGCGACCGGGGCGAAGCAACTGGTGCCGGTCGCCAACAAGCCGGTGCTCTACTACGCCCTCGAACAACTGGTCGCCGCGGGCATTACCGAGATCGGCATCGTCACCGGCGACACCGGCGAACAGGTGAGCGGAGCCGTCGGCGACGGCGGCCGCTTCGGGGCCGAGGTGACCTATTTGCCTCAATCCGCTCCGCTCGGCCTGGCCCACGCGATTTTGACCGCCCGCGAATGGCTGGCGGATGACCCGTTTTGCATGTTTCTCGGCGACAACTTCCTGATGGGCGGCATCGCGGACCATGCGGCGCGCTTCGCCAACGGCGCCGCGGCCGCGCAAATCCTGCTCAAACCGGTGGCCGATCCACGCGCGTTCGGCGTCGCCGTGCTCGACGCGACCGGGCGGGTGACGCGGCTGGTCGAAAAGCCGAACGACCCGATTTCGGACCTGGCGGTGATCGGCGTCTATTTTTTCGGACCGGAGGTTCACCAGATCACGCCGACGCTCGTGCCCTCGGCGCGGGGCGAATTGGAAATCACCGACGCGATCGAAGGGCTGATCCGCGCTGGTTATGACGTTCATTCGTCGATTATCAATGATGAATGGATCGATACGGGGAAAAAAGACGATATGCTGGAGGCGAACCGACTCGTGCTCGGCGCCATCGACCGGTGCATCGAAGGCACGGTCGACGGCGACTCGACGGTCGTCGGGCCGGTGGTGATCGAAGCGGGCGCGGTCGTCGCCGGCAGCACCGTGCGGGGGCCGGCGATCATCGGCGCCGGCGCCCGTCTGACCGACGCCTACGTCGGCCCCTTCACCGCGATCGGCCCCGGCTGTACGTTGACCAGTTGCGAAATCGAGCATTCGATCGTGCTGGAGCGGAGCGTGATCCGGAATGTCGATTGCCGCATCGCCGATTCGCTGATCGGCCGGGAAGTGACGGTCGCGCGCTCGCCGTTGAAGCCGCACGCCATGCGCCTGATGATCGGCGATCATTCGATGGTGGATGTCGTTTCGTAACACTGACGCTTCACACGAGAGGAACCGGCGTGCAGACGAACAAGGAGAGCGGCCTGCGCGGGCAGCGGGTGGCGGTTACCGGCGCCGCGGGGCAAGTTGGCGAATATCTCTGCTGGGCGCTGGAAACGGCCGGCGCCGATGTCTGGCGGCTCGGTCACCACCCGGGGGCCGGCGTCGACACCGCGTTCGATCTGACGAGCGCGAAGGCGGTGCGCGACCGCATCCTTCGCTGCCAGCCGGCCGCCATCATCCACGCGGCAGCCTACACCGATGTCGATGGGGCGGAACGGGACCCGGGGCTGGCGATGGCGGTCAACGGCGAGGGGTCGGCCCATGTCGCGGCGGCGGCAAAAGAAGCCGGCGCCTATCTCCTCGGCGTCGGCACCGATTTCGTCTTTCCCGGCGATGGCGGCGCGCCCTACCGGGAAGGCGACGCGACGAACCCGGTCAACGCCTACGGCCGGTCGAAACTGGCGGGCGAGCAGGCGATCCTGGCGGCTGACGCATCGTTCGCGGTCGCGCGCACCGCCTGGGTCTACGGCGGTCCGGGCAAGCATTTTCCGCGCACATTGCTGCGACTGCTGCGTGATCGCGGCTCCATCGAAGTCGTCGACGACGAGACGAGCAGCCCGACCTACGCGAGCGATCTGGCCGAAGCGCTGGCGGCGTTGACGATCGCGCGGGGTGCGGGCATTTTCCATCTCGTCAATGAAGGGCACGCGACGCGGTTTGCGCTGGCGCGGGATGTGGCGCGGGCGGCGGGACTCGATCCGGCCGTCGTGCAGGCGACGACCACGGCCGATTTTCTCCGGAAGACGCCGTTGCCGGCGCGCCGGCCGCCGAACAGTTCGCTCCGCAACGAACGGGCGGCGGCGCTCGGCATTCGGCTGCGGCCGTGGCAGGACGCGGTGGCCGCCTACGTGCCGAAACTGGCGAAGGAAATGCGGATCGCGCCGGCGGTGGCGGCCACGACGGGGGAGTGACGATCGATGCGGCTTCTGGTCACCGGCGCGGCCGGTTTCATCGGATCGGCCTTCGTACGCCACGTTTTGGCGCAACATCCGGACGATCGCATCGTCGCGCTCGATTTGCTGACGTACGCTGGCAACCGCGCCAATCTCGCCGAAGTCGCGGACGATCCCCGCTTTGAGTTTGTCCAGGGCGACATCGCGGACGCGGCGCTGGTCGATGACCTGACGCGCGAATGCGACGCGATCGTCAATTTCGCCGCCGAAACGCACGTCGACCGGTCGCTGCTCGATCCCGCCGCGTTCGCTCGCGCCAACGTCACCGGCGTGATGACCTTGCTGCAAGCGGCCCAACGGCACGGGCGGCGCCTGCTGCAGGTCAGCACCGATGAGGTGTACGGCGACATTGAGGCGGGGCAGGAGTCGGTCGAAAGCGACCCGTTGCTGCCGCGCTCGCCCTACGCCGCGGCCAAAGCGGGCGGCGAGATGATGTGCCGCGCGTTCGCGATTTCCTATGGCGTCGACGTGGTGACGACGCGCGGGGCCAACACGATCGGCCCCCGGCAATATCCGGAAAAACTCGTGCCGCTCTTCGTGACGAATGCGCTGCTCGATCTGCCGCTGCCGGTGTACGGCGACGGGATGCAGGCGCGCGATTGGCTCTACGTCGACGACCATGCCGCGGCGATCGATCGCGTGCTGCGCGCGGGTCGGGCCGGGGAGGCGTACAACGTCGGGGCAGGGCACGAGCGGCCGAACATCGACGTGGCCCTGGCCATTCTGGACCATCTTGGCAAGCCGACATCGCTCATCACGCATGTTCCGGATCGACCGGGGCACGACCGGCGCTACGCCCTCGATCCGGCGAAGATCGAACGCGAACTCGGCTGGCGGCCGGAGCGCGATTTCGCGCGGACGCTGGCGGACACGATCGAGTGGTACGTCGCCCATCCGGAATGGTGGGAGCCGATCCGGCTGCAGGACGATCGTTTTCGCGATTACTAT
>JAICJJ010000305.1 GCA_025928535.1 Thermomicrobiales bacterium | reverse complement strand
GCCGTCCTCCGTTGGTCCAAACGCCCGATCCGGCGCCGCCGCGCAGCAACGCGGCGACGACAACCGGCGTGACGGGCGCTGTCGCTGCGCGCAGGAGGACGATCCTCGTCGCTCCGCTCGTCTCTTCGCGACGTCTCGACTTACGTCCCTGGCACGATCGCCATCGCCCGCGCCGGGCAGGCGGAGGCGCCCGCGATCTTGAGCGGCAGGCAGGCGAAGAAGGCGCCGCGCGGCGGCAATTTGCCCAGATTCGTCAGCAATTCGATGTAGATCATGCCGTGCCCGAGGCCGAAGACGTGCGGCGTCAGCAAATCCTGGCAGGCTCCGACGCTCGCCCCATCCAGCCCGATCGTTTTCACCCCCCGGTCGCGCAGCAATTGCAGCGCCGGCACGCCCGGCGTCGTCCAGCCGGGCGCGGAGCGATGGACGACCGGATCGACCGCGTAGGCCGCGCCGCCTTCGGCCATCGGCACGTAGTGGCGGTCCCAGCCGGTGGCGAAGAGGACGATGTCGTGCGGCTGAAGCCGGCCATGCTCCGCTTCCCACGCTTCGATCCGCTCCGGCCCGACGAGCGGACTTTCCCCTGGCCCGGCTTGCTCGAACATGTCCGTCACGTCGATGACGGCCGCCGGCCCGACCAGATCGCGCAAATCGAGATCGGCGCCGCCGATCGCGCCGAGGGGTGATGCGTTCGGCAAGCCGGAATCGGGCGGAGGAATGAAATGGCTCGGCGCGTCGACATGGGTGCCGCAATGCTCGTCGAGCGTCACCCAGCCGGTGTGATACGGCCCGCGCCAGCCTTGCGTGTCTTGCGGCGCGCCGTGTCGCGTCTCGAACCAGGAGTAGACCTTGCGCTGAAATGGCATGTGCGCCGGCCACGCCGCCGGCAGATGCTCCGCCAGCGTCACCGTCAGATCGACGATTTCGCCGTTGGCGACGCCGGCCAGCATCGCGGCCAGCGCGGCATGGGATTCCGTGGTCGACACCCGATCGCCTCCTCCGTCGAACGGCTCAGTCACCGCGCGTCCGCACCCGTTCGAGCCGGAGCGCGAAGACGTTCAGCAACAGCGCCGCCGGCAAGACGATGCCCTGCAGCGCCTGCTTGAATGTGATCGGGATGTTCGGCAACTGGTTCAGCCCGTTGGAGAGCACCCCGAAGATCAGCAACCCGAGAATAACCCGAGAATGGTAGTCCGAATCCCGCCTTCGCCGCCGCGTCGCCGCGTCTTCGTCATGCCAAGCCTGTCGAGGCATCTCGTTTCTGTAACGATCAATAACGAGATCCTTCACTGCGGCTCAGGATGACGGGGTAGAGGCGCGGCGCGGGTTCATCGATCGAATGTCGCGATACGCATCGGCAAAAGGCTTGCCCCCGGGTTGATGTTCACCATCCTGCTACGATGATTCCGGATCGATCATCACGCTGCCTGAACCGAGGACGCGCCATGGCCACGACCAAATTGATGACCGCCGACGACTTGCTCGCGATGCCGGACGACGGCCGGCGCTGGGAACTCGACCGGGGAGTGTTGCGGGAAATGAATCCGTCGAGTTACCGCTCGAGCAAGATTGCTGGCCGGGTGTTTGCCGCGCTCAATGCCTTCATCGAAGCGCGCCGCCTGGGCGACGTGATTCCCCCGGAGAGTGGATTCCGTTTCGAGCGCGATCCCGACGTGGTGCTTTCGCCGGACGGGGCGTTCATCCGGGCCGACCGCGTGCCGCCCGACGACGCGCAAGACCGCTTTGCCGAGGTCGCGCCTGATCTCGTCGTCGAAGTCAACTCGCCGACCGATCGTCCGGGCGACGTTCGGACCAAGGTGGAGCGGTATCTCGGGTACGGCGTCGCGGAAATCTGGGTGGTCGATCCGCCTTCGCGGTCGGTCACGCGGTTTCGTCAAGGAGACGACCCGCTGATACTGCGGGAGCCGGATGTGCTGGACGGCGGCGACCTCTTGCCGGGATTCCGCCTCGAATTGACCGACCTGTTTCGATAGGAAACAGAGGATGCCTCATGGCCACGACGAAACCGATGACCGCCGACGAATTGCTCGCAATGCCGGATGATGGGCGGCTGTGGGAGTTGGTCCGGGGGGAGTTGCGCGAAGTGAGCCCGTCCGGCTTCGAGTCGAGCGCGATTGGCGCGGTCATCACCGCTTGGCTGACGCTTTACGTCATCGAACGCGGGCTCGGCATCGTCACGAACGCCGAAGGCGGCTACATCTTCGAGCATGATCCCGACACGGTGCTTGCCCCGGATGCCGCGTTCGTCCGACGAGAGCACGTCCCGGCGCCGGAACAGATGCATCGGTTCGGCCAGGTTCCCCCGGACCTCGCGGTCGAGGTCATTTCACCGACCGATCGACCCGGAACGGTGGCGCAGAAAATCGACTTCTATCTTGCGCACGGAGTCCCGCTCGTCTGGGCGGTCGATCCAGCGACGCGGACAGCGACTGTTCACCGACCATCGGAGCAGCCCCGCCGCCTCACGATCGACGACGCTCTCGAAGGCGAGGAGATCGTTCCCGGCTTCCGCTTGCCGTTGGCCCAGGTCTTCGCCGCCGTCAACGGCGGCGAGTGAGCGTCCGCGCCTGACGATGCCGGTCGAAACTGCTTACGCGCCGCGCAATTTCGGCAGCAAATCGTTCGCGATTCGCTCGGCGACCGAAAATTGCTCATCGTGCGGGGCTTCCATCAGGAATTCGTTGATCCCCGCTTCGCGGTAGCGACCGACGATCTCGGCGAACGCCTCGGGCGACGACCAGGGATCGGCCCCCAGCGCCAACGTCCAGCCGTAGAGCGAACGGATGATTTCGTCCGGATTCCGGCCGATCGCGGCGCAGGCCTCGTCGAGGCGGGCGTTGCGCTCGCGGATGTCGTCGACCGGGCCGTACGAATTCCAGCGGTCGGCATAGCGGGCGGCGATCCGCAGCATCTTCGGCCCGTGCGCGCCGAGGGTGAAGGGCGGGCGCGGCCGTTGCACGGACGCCGGGCGCATGATCGCGTCACGAACCTGGTAGTAGCGTCCTTCCCAGGTCGTGACGTCTTGCGTCAGCAGCAGGTGACAGAGTTCGACCGCTTCGCCGAACCGGGCGACCAGTTCCGGCGGCTCCGGAAAGGGCACGCCGAAGGCGCGATGCTCCGGTTCCCACCACCCCGTGCCGAGGCCGAATTCGAGCCGGCCGTCCGCGATGTGGTCGACCGTGATCGCCTGCTTGACCAGCAACGCCGGGTTGCGAAACGTGTTGGAAGAGACGAGCAAACCGATCCGGACGCGCTCGGTCCGGTTCGCCATCAGCGCCAGCAGCGTCCACCCTTCGAGAAAGGGGTGGTCCGGCACGCTCGGCCGCTGATAATGGTCGGCCTGCCAGATCGAATCGAAGCCGAGTTCCTCGAAAAACGCCCAATGCCGGATCAGCATCTCGAGCGGCAAGTTCTGATTGCGGACGATGCCGAACCGGGGCGGCTGAGGCACGAATCTCTCCTCCATCGGGCGTCGATCAGATCGGGCGGCGATTCTACCAAGCGCGTCGTCAGCCGAGCCGCCCGGGATCGGCCGTATCCTTCCGACGCAGGAAGCATCGGCGGCACGGGGAGGATCGGCAAGATGGATCGAGACCGGGCATTGATGGGGCAAATTGCAATCGTGACCGGCGCCGGCAGCGGCCTCGGGCAGGCGTCGGCGCTGGCGCTGGCCGCGGCGGGGGCGGCCGTGGTCGTGACCGAATTGCCTGACCGCCTCGATCGGGCGGAAGCAACGATCGGGCAGATTCGCGCCGCCGGCGGCGACGGCGTCGCAACCCCGCTCGACGTGCGCGATCTCGATGCCATCGCCGCCTGCGTCGCCGAAGCGCTCGGTCTGACCGGGCGGATCGATATCCTCGTCAACAACGCCGGCCTCAACGTCCGCCAGCGCGCGTTCGACGTCACCGAAGCCGCATGGGATCAGGTACTGGACGTCAATCTGAAGGGGCTCTTTTTCATGGCGCAGGCGGTCGGCCGGCAGATGCGCGACCAGGCGCCCGCTGGCGGCAGCATCGTCAACATGTCGAGCCAGATGGGTCTGACCGGCTATTACGACCGGGCGGCCTATTGCGCCAGCAAGGCGGGAGCGGTCAACCTGACGCGGGTGCTCGCGCTGGAATGGGCGCCGCATGGAATCCGGGTCAACGCCGTCTGCCCGACCTTCGCCCGCACGCCGCTGACCGAACGCCTGCTGGAAGACCCGGCGACCGCCGACGAACTCCTCGGCCGCATCCCGCTCGGCCGCCTGATGACGCCGGACGAAGTCGCCGCCGCCGTCGTCTTTCTGGCCGGCCCGGGCGCCAGCGGCATCACCGGCCAGGCGCTCGCCGTCGACGGCGGTTGGACGGCCATCTGAAGACGAGAGACGAGTCGAGGAGTCGAGGAGTCGAGAAGTCGAGGAGCCAGCGAGTCGTCGCGAACCCGACGTTCCGAGGAAGGGGAATACGTGCTCTCCGGCTCTTGGCGACCGGCGAAGTGACGGACGCCATGCGCCGGTCAGCACGATGGCTGGCGCCGCCTCGCCGCTTCTCGACTC
>JAICJJ010000303.1 GCA_025928535.1 Thermomicrobiales bacterium | reverse complement strand
ATTGCGATTTGGTGTCGGCGCACTTGATCGTGCCGCCGCTCTTGAGGTTGCACTGGAACGAACCGTCGCTGGCGTTTTCGACGTAGGAGCCGCCGCCCGATTCGCAGCCGGTCTTGAACGCGCCCTTGTCCATCTCGGTCGCGCTTGCGTGCCCGACCGCGCCGAGCCCCGCCACAAGCGCCAGGGAAAAGAGACCGACGACCAAGGCATGGCGAAGCGTCTGAACCCACCGCGTCTGCATTGCCGTTCCTTTCCGCTTGCCGTTGTCCGTTCCGGTCGTCGGACCACCCGGCGGCCTTGGCGACACAATGCGCCGCCGCGCCGCGCCCGGCTGTTTCCCAGCAAACAGTCCGTCCGTCATTTCGGGAACACCTCGGCGATGCTTGTGGCCATCTGCGGCCATCGGGAGCCGGCCGCGCTCCCGAACCTCCTGGGCCCATGCACGGATGGTTTGGCGCGCGATCGCCAAGGCGATCGCATTTCAGCCGGCACGAAGTTGACGGAGGCAGGACTCATCGCAGCCGCCGGTGAGGCGTTTGGCGTTGAGGCCGGCTTTGACCGTCCGATGTTGGCGCAACAGATCGATCGCGATCCCAATGCCAGGAAGGTTCGCGGCCGGGCATCCTTGCGCCGGGCCGCAGCGCGGAACCGCCAGGTCGGCAACGACGGCGCAAGCGGTCGAGCCAGTCAGCGCGGACAAGCGGGCCTCATCGCGCGACAACCGCGACCAAGCAGCGGCCGCCACTCTCCCGCGCCCGTCGCCCAAATCGCCGCCTCATCCCCAATGCGATTGCCCTGATTGAGACGGCGCTCGACAATTGCTCGGCGGACGATGCTGCTATGATCCGGCGCCGAGGCCAGCGCACGAGAAGGGCGCCGGTTGACCCGTTTGCGGTTCACCCTGGAGTGATCGGCATGGACGTCGAACAGGTCCCGCCCTCGGCAAATGCATCGTCACCGACCTTCTCGCGTCGCTCGGTCATACATCGCGGCGCCGCGCTCCTCGCGCTGATGGCCGGCCCCTTCCTTGGCCGTGGCGATGGGCAGGGCCTGGTCGGACTGGTTCCGTGGCTGCAACAACACAAGGACAATCCGACCCAGGTCCAGCCGGCAGAATCCAGCGAAACCGACTGACGCGAACGCATGGACCCGCGCGCGGCGCACATGCTAGACTGCCGGTTGCGCCCGAAAACGGGCGGTTCATGTTGCATTCCAAAGACGTGTGGCCGTCGGCGCCCGCGGGAAGGTGATGACGTTTGCGCGCCGCGGCGCGCCATGGCGGAAGGGCAGAAACGAAGATGGTGGCCCAGTTGATCCGCTCGGTCGAATCCGAGCAATTCAAGCAGGACGTTCCGGAGTTCGGTCCCGGCGACACGGTGCGGGTCCACGCCAAGGTGGTCGAAGGCACGCGCGAGCGGATCCAGGTGTTCGAAGGCGTCGTCATCCGGCGCCGCGCCGGAGGGATCAACGAAAACTTCACCGTCCGCCGGATCGCCTCGCATGGCATCGGCGTCGAGCGGACCTTTCTCCTCCATTCTCCCCGCATCGACAAGATCGAGGTCACGCGCCGAGGCCGCGTCCGCCGCGCCAAACTCTATTACCTGCGCGGGCTGACCGGCCGCGCCGCCCGGATCAAGGAGCGCCGGACCTAATCGGGGCGATCATGCACGTTATCAACACCAAACGCCCGACCGAATTGGTCGGGCGTTTGGCTACAACGCGTCAGGGCGTGCAGGCCGAAACGCAGAAGCTGATTTGACAGGCGCCGTTGACGCAGCCTTCATTCGACTGGCAATCAGTTTTCGTCGTGCAGGCGCCGCCGGGGCAATCGAGCGAGACCACGCACTGTGCGCCGTCGTTGCACTCCGCCGATGCCGAACAGCCGCTCGATTTGGCCGATCCCTGACCGCAAAAGCCCTCCCCCTCCGCGTTCCGATAGCATTGGCAGACGCCATGGGAACAGAGGAACATGTCCTGGTCGCCCGCACATGGTTGCTTGCTGACGCAATGGCACGTGCCCCGAGCGAGAAACTGACCGCCCCTGTGGCGGCATTTGCGCTTCGCGTTTGGGCCGGCCGCGGCGTTGTCGGCGAAGCCGCCCGGCGCTCGGGCCGTCAGCATCGCGGCCCCCACGGCCAGCGCTCGTTTTCGCGTCACGACGGCGTTCAGACGGCTCATCCAGCGCTCGACGCAAGTGTTCTTCATCGAACCGCCTCTTTTCAATTGCCAACGTCGGCGCGTCCAACGTTCGGCATCCTATCACTGTGCTGCGCCATCGGCGCTGTTCCGACGAGCGTGGCGCGGCCGTGCTATCGTCCCGGCGTGGGAACGCAGAGCGACACGCCACAACCAACGCCGTCGCGGCGAACGACTTCCACCGGACCCGATCTTCGGCACGAGGCGGCGCTCTGGGCGGCCGGATGGCCGCGGGTGGCGGGCGTCGATGAAGTCGGGCGCGGGGCGCTGGCCGGGCCGCTGATCGCCGCCGCCGTCGTCTTGCCGATGCGCGCGCCCCAGCAACGTGCCGCGCTGGCCCGCGCGCTGGCCGGCGTTCGCGATTCGAAATGTCTGACGCCGGAGCGGCGGGAGGAGTTGGTCGCGCCGATCGTCGCCGTCGCCAGCGCCGTCGGCATCGGCCGGGTCGATGTGGACGAACTCGACGCGGTCGGTCTCGGCGCCGCGAACCGGCTGGCGATGGAACGCGCCGTTTTCGCGCTCGGCGTCGAGTCCGACGCCCTCCTGCTGGACGCCTGCGTGCTCGACCTCGGCTTGCCGCAGGTCGGCCTGATCGATGGCGATGCCCGCGCCCTGTCGATCGCCGCGGCGTCGATCGTGGCCAAGGTCGCCCGCGATCAACTCATGCGCGAACTCGACGCCGCCGACGATCGCTACGGCTTCGCCCAGCACAAGGGCTACGGTTCGGCGCTTCATCTCGAACGCCTCGCCCGCTATGGACCATGCCAACATCACCGCCGCTGCTTCGCTCCGGTCGCCGCCAGCGCCGACCAAACTCGCCATGACGCATGACCGCGCCAATCTCGGAGCCGGCGGCGAACGCTATGCCCGGCGCTGGCTGGAAGCGCGCGGATACGGTTTCGTCGCCGCGAACTGGCGCTGCCCGGCGGGCGAAATCGACCTCGTCATGCGGGACGGCGCGGAACTGGTGTTCGTCGAAGTCAAGACGCGGCGGGGCGAGCGAGCGGGGCGGGCCGAAGAAGCGGTGACGCCGACCAAGGCGCGCCGGCTCCTCGCCAGCGGCGCAGCCTACGTCGACGCCCACCCCGCATGCGCCGACATCATCTGGCGCATCGATCTCCTGGCCATCACCCTCGGGCCGACCGGCGCGGTCGAGCGCGTCGCCCATCTCGAAAACGCCGTCTTTGCGGGATAATGCCTGGCGGCGTCCGTCAGGAGCCTGCGCCACCAGCCCGCCGATGTCGCGATTGGCACGGAACCTGCAGCGGCGCGTCTCCTGATCGGCGGAAGGTCCGCCGGATCGGCAGCGCCAGGATGGGAGGAACGACATGGTTCGGGCTCGCCACCGATTGATCGCGGTCACGGCCACCCTTGCCCTCGCGGCCCTTGGCTTCATCGGCAGCCAGGGCGTCGTTCGCGCCCAGGATGCGACGCCGATGGCCGGCATGGGCCAGATGGCCGGCCTGCCGAACCACATCCACAATGGCACCTGCGCCGCGCTTGGCGACATCGTCGTGCCCCTGGCGCCGTTGTCGCATCCGGCCGCGGCCGGCGGCGCGATGGCCAGCCCGGAAGCCGCCATGGCGACCCCGATGGCCGGCATGGCGACGCCGATGGCGGCGATGGGGACGGAAATCCCGGTGCTGGTGGCGGTCACCAAGGCGCCGATGTCGCTGCAAGCCATCCTCGCCAGCCCGCACGCGATCCAGATCCACAACGCGCAGGATTTGACCAAATATCTGGCCTGCGGCGACATCGTCGGGACGCCGACCGATCAGGGCGATCTCTTCATCGGGCTGGCTGAGCAAAACGGCTCCGGCCTCTCGGGCGTCGCCTGGCTGCACGACGACGGCAGCGGCAACGGGACGACGGTCACCCTCTTCGTCGGCGAGTTCGGCGGCCACGCGCATGAAGGCATGGGCGGCGCGATGGCGACGCCGTCCGCCTGACGCGTTCCGGCTTCTCGCGGCGCGGCCAGGTCGAGCGATCTGGCCGCGCCGTTCCTTCGTCCGTCATTCATCGAACCGGGAGACCCGCCGTTCATGTCGTTCGAATCCCCTCTGCAGGGCGTGGCCGCCCATCGGGCGTCGGCGCCGGAATCGGTCCGCTGCGCGGTCCTGACCGTCAGCGATACCCGCACGCCCGAAACCGACACGAGCGGATCGTTGATCCGGGACATGCTCGCCCTGGCGGGCCACCGCGTCGTCGCCTACGAGATCGTGCCGGACGAACCGGAACGGATTCGGCAGACGGTCGCCGCCTGGGCCGCCGATCCCGACGTCCAGGCGATCCTCTCCAACGGCGGCACCGGCATCGCCGCCCGCGACACCACCTACGATGCGCTGGCCGGCATGATCGAAACCCGGCTCGACGGCTTCGGCGAACTCTTCCGCATGCTCTCGTT
>JAICJJ010000270.1 GCA_025928535.1 Thermomicrobiales bacterium | reverse complement strand
AGATTGACCGTCAGTTTTCTCCCAATGGCAGCGCGGTCGCGGTCTCCATAAACTGCATCGTCTGCGCCAGATCGACGATGCCCGCGTCGGAACCCAGGCCGGTGATGACGAGGCCGCCTGCGGCCGTGCCGAGCCGGACGGCCTGTTCGAGCGGCCAGCCGCGCAGCAACCCGACGATGAAACCGGCGCAATAGGCGTCGCCGCAACCGGTCGAATCGACGACCGTCGTCTGGAACGCCGGCACGCGAATTTCCTGCGTCGCGCCAGTCGCGTCACGCCAGGCGATGCTGCTGCCGTCGGCGCCCATCTTGAAGACGGTGTGCTTGACGCCGCGATCGAGAAAGAAATCGATCACCGCCCGCCGGTCGGTCAGGCCGCAAATCAGCCGCGCTTCGTCGATGCCGGGCATGAAGTAATCGACGTAGGGGAGCGCCGGCTCGATGATTTCGAGCAGGTCGGGACGATCGATCGCGATCAGATCGTGCGTCACCGTCAATCCGTGCTGTTGCGCGAACCGCAGCACTTCGGCGGTCGGCGCGCCGTCGAGTTTCGGCATCAGATAGGTGCCGCCGAAGTGGAGATGCCGCGCCGCGCGCAGCGCGTCCCAGTCGACGTCGTCGAGCGTCAATTCGGCGTTGGCGCCGAGGACGTGCAAGGCGGGACGTTCGCCGTTCGGGCGAATCGGCAGCATCGTCGCCGACGTCTGCACCCCAGGCTTCCGTTGCAACCCGCCGGTGTCGATGCCGTAGCGGCCCATCGTGTCGACGATGAAATTTCCGGCGGCGTCTTCGCCGATGGCGCCCATGGCGAGAACGTCGGCGCCGAGTTTGGCGAGATCGACGCTTGTGCCGGCGGCGGTGCCGGCGACGGTGAGACGAATTTCTTCGAGCAGATCGACATCCTGCTTCGGCGGAATGCGGCCGACTGGTCGGCCGAGGATATCCAGAATGTGAATGCCCAATGAGACGACGTCCGCCATTTGGTTCGCGCTCCTCCATGCCGGGACCATTGCGGAACCGGCCATTCACCTGCAGCCGCGGCTCCCGACGCCATGATCGCGTTGAATCAGCCGATGGAGCGGCCGAAGCGCTCGCGCAGGGACGCGTCGAGCACCGACCGGAAGCCGTCGACGGTCCAGGCGGCGCGGCCGACGAAGAGACCATCGATGTCGGGCAAGGCGACGAAGCCGGCCGCATTGGCCGCGTCGACGCTTCCGCCGTAGAGCACCGGCACGTCTCGCCCCGCCTCGCCGAACCGCTCGCCGACGACGTCGCGGATCAGGCGCGCCATCGGCTCGACATCGTCCGGCCGCGCCGGCACGCCGGCGGCGCCGATCGACCAGACCGGCTCGTAGGCGATTTGCAGCAACGGCAACCGCGCCGGATCGATGTCATGCAGCCCGATCTTGAGTTGCCGCGCCACCGTCTCGCCGCCGACGTCGAACGCCCGCTCGTCGGCGGTTTCACCGACGCAGAGCAAGACGCGCAATCCGCGCTCGAACGCGGTCAGGACTTTGCGGTTGATGTCCCGGTCCGATTCGTGGAAAAGCCCCCGCCGCTCGGCGTGTCCCAGCAAGACCAGATCGACGCCGAGCGCCTGCAGCATCGCCGCCGAGATTTCGCCGGTGTAGGCGCCCGCGTCGGCCCAATGCATGTTTTGCGCGCCGATCCAGACGGGGCTGTTCGTCGCCCCCGCCAGGTCAGTCACGGCCGGAAGCGATGTGAACGGCGGGATCACGAACAACTGGGCGCCGTCGGGAATGACGACCGCGCCCGCGAGCGCCTCGAGAAACGCCGCCGACTCGGCGGGCGTCTGATTCATCTTGAAGTTGGTGCCGAAAAGAAAGCGTCGCGCCATGCTTCAGACCCGTGCGTCGGCAGTCTGGCCGGTGACCGCCGGAATTGCGTCGATACGGCCGCCGTCGGCGTCGAAGACCGTGATCCGGTCGAGCGGGAGCCCGACCCAGACCTGCTCGCCCGCGCGCAACGCCGCGCCCCGCTCCGGCGCGACCTTGGCTTTGACCGACGCCGCGTCGAGGCCAGGGATGGCGAGTTGCAGCAGGTACTGGCCGCCGATCTGGATCGACTTCCGGTCGAGTTTGGCCGGGACGAATCCGGGCGCGGCCGTCGCCCTGACCTCGATCTTCTCGGGCCGGATGCCGTAGACGACCGGCGCGCCGGGAGCTGTCGCCGGCAGCCGCAGCGCGCCGGCCAGCGCCGGGCTCTCCAGCGCCGCCGCGCCGGCGCGCGCGCCGGCGGTCGTCTCGAAAAAGACCATGCCTGGGTTGCCGAGAAACCAGCCGCCGAAGCGGTCGGCCGGGTGGTCATACAGCGCGCGCGGCTCGTCGCACTGGACGATTTTTCCGTCGCGCATCAGCGCGATCTGGTCGGCCAGCGTCATCGCCTCGGTCTGATCGTGCGTCACGTAGACGATCGTCTGGCTGAGCCGCCGGGTCAATTCCTTGAACGCCCGTTTCAATTGCAACTTCGAGGTGGCGTCGACGTTGGTGATCGGCTCGTCGAACAGGATGATCCGCGGCTGGCGCGCCACCTCACGGGCGACGGCCACCTTTTGCCGCGTGCCATTGTCGAGCCGGGAAACGTCGAGACCGGCGCTTAGGCCGAGGCCGAGGAGGTCGATCACCTCGTCGACCCGCCGTTTGCGCTCCGCGTTCGACAATTTCATCGACTGCAGCGGCAACTCGATGTTGCGACGGACGCTGATCCCCTTGTAGACGACGGGGTACTGGAAGACCATGCCGATTTCCCGCTTGCGCGGCGGCAACGGGGTCACGCGGCGGTCGCCGAAATAAACGTCGCCGGCGGTCGGCGCTTCCAGCCCGGCGATGATGCGCATCAAGGTCGTCTTGCCGCAGCCGGAGGGGCCGAGCAGGCAAGTGACCTGCCCTTCCGGAAACGCAAAGGTGATGTCGTCGACCGCCCGCAACGAGCCGAACGTCTTGAGCAGTCGCTCGACACGAATGTCGGACATGGCTCAACCCTGCCTTGCGGTGGCCGACGGCCCCGCGACTGCGGCGCCGCGGCCAATCCGTTCGCCCGTTTCCGGCGAAAAGAGGAGGAGTTCGCGCGGCCGGATCGTGACCGCCAGACGGCCGTCGATGTCGGCTAAGCGCCGATGAAGCCGGTCGATGCTCGTCAGCGCCGTGCCGTTGACGTCGAGATAGACGATCTCTTCCCCTCCCAGATCTTCGCGTAGCAGCACGCGCGCCTCGAACATGATCTCCTCGCCGCGGCCGTTGCCGTTCGGCGCGCCGACGGCATGCAGGGCGAGACTTTCCGGCCGCACGCCGACGACCGCAACCGCCGGCGACGCCGCGGCGGCAAGTTCGACCGGCGCGGCGAACGCGCTCGCCCGACACCAGATCCGGCCGTCCCGCGGTTCGAGCGCGGCGGAAACGAAATTGGCCGGCGGAAACCCAACCAGCGCCATCGTCCGGGCGTGGGCGGGTTCGTGGTAAATCGCCTCCGGGTCGCCATGGTCGATGATGCGGCCGCCGTCGAGCACCGCGAGCCAGTCGGCGAGGGTCAACGCTTCGACCGCGTCCGACGTGGCGTAGAGAAAGGTCGCGTTCGTCTCGGTTTGCAAATTGTGGAGGTCTTCGACCAGTTGCTCGCGCAGTTTGAAATCGAGCCCGGCCAGGGGATCGTCGAGCACATAGAGATCGGTCTGCTTGGCGATGCCGCGCGCGATCGCGACGCGCTGCTTCTGGCCGCCGGAGAGTTGATCCGGCCGCTTTCCGAGCAGATCGCCGATCTTGAGCATGGCGGCCGCGCGCTCGACGATCGGCGCCGCCTCGCGCCCGCCGACGCCGGCCAGCGTCAGGGGATAGGCGATGTTGTCGCGCACGCTCAGATACGGATAGAGCGCGAACGATTGCGGCACGTAGCCGATGTTCCGCTCGGCGGCGGAAGCGGCGGTGACGTCCTGCCCGCGCACGACGATCCGCCCGCGGTCCGGCGATTCGAGCCCCATCAGCACGCGGAGCAGCACCGATTTGCCCGATGCGGGCGGACCATAGACGACGGTGAAGCGGCCAGCCGGAACTGCGAGGTCCAGTCGATCGAGCACGGCGTGCTGGCCGTACCGTTTGGCGATGTCGGAAAAGGCGACGATCGCGTCGCCGGAATCGCTCATCGGACCCCCTTTTGGCCGAGCGCGATGAGATGCGGAGCCAGAACGATGCTCGCGGCCCAGACCGCCGCCATGATCGCCCAGGTCAGCGCGAGGAGACCCATCGACTTGACGAAGCCCGACCGGGGCGGAATGTTGCCGAATGCGATCTGGAGAAAGGCGGCCACGACCAGCAGCGGCAAGCCGACCATGTAGAGATCCTTGCTGACCCGCTGCAGGATGAGCGCGAACGCGACGAGCATGACGACGATGAGCAAACCCTGAACGCGGGCCGCGAATGGTTGCCGCCGCGGTCCGCCCGCCGCAACTCGCGCTTGTGACCCGGTCGCGACCAGCAACGCCGGGTCGGCGACCACGCGCCCGTCTTCGCTCGCTTCTTCGATCTGGGGATCGACCGTTCGAACGTCGTTCACCAGCTCACCCTCGCCCCCGACGCCGCCGCCGACCATGCTACACCTCGCCCCGCACGGTGCCGAAGGTCATGCCGACGAGGAGATACTTCTGGAAAAAGTAGATCATCACGATCGGCGGCAAGACGTAGACAAACGACAGGGCGGCGACGAAGGTCCAGTCGGTGCTCCCGCCCTGATTGAGGCCGGTGGCGAAAATGTACGGGATCATCGTCGTCGTCTGGCCGCCGAGAATGTAATTGAAAAGGTATTCGTTCCAGACGAAGATCAGGTTGAAGATCGCCGCCGCGACGAGCCCCGGCTTCACCAGCGGCAACACCACCTTGAACATCACGTGCAGGCGGGAGCCGCCGTTGACGAGCGCCGTTTCGTCGTAGCGCAACGACACGCCGT
>JAICJJ010000598.1 GCA_025928535.1 Thermomicrobiales bacterium | reverse complement strand
TTCTGGCGGGCGGCGACCGCGCCGCAGGCGCTGGCGGCGCTGCGGCTCAGCCTCGGCGCCTCGCTCCTGGTTTCGCTCGTCAACGCCGTCGCCGGCACGACGATCGCCTGGGTCCTCGTGCGCGACGATTTTCCGGGCAAGCCGGCGGTCAACGCCATCATCGACCTGCCGTTCGCGTTGCCGACGATCGTCGCCGGGTTGACGCTGCTGGCGTTGTACGGGCCGAAAAGCCCGCTCGGCGTCAACATCGCCTATTCCGCCGCCGCGGTCGTGCTGGCGCTCCTCTTCGTGACCTTGCCGTTCGTGGCGCGGGCGGTGCAGCCGGTGCTGGCCGAACTCGACCGCGATTGCGAAGAAGCGGCGGCGTCGCTCGGCGCCGGGCGCTGGACGGTGTTCCGGCTCGTCATCTTGCCGAGCCTGCTGCCGGCGATTCTGGCCGGGGTCGGGCTCGGTTTCGCCCGCGCGGTCGGCGAATTCGGCTCGGTCGTGCTGATCTCCGGCAACATCCCGTACCAGTCCGAAGTCGCGGCGGTCCGCATCTACGGCCAGGTCGAAAACGACCGCGTCGGCGCCGCAGCCGCCGTTTCGGTCGTCTTGCTGGCGATCTCGCTCGGCGTCTTGCTGGCGATCGACCGGCTCGAACGCTGGAGTCGCCGCCATGAAGGGTAGATTGACGCTCCGGATGCTGGCGCTCGGTTACCTCGGGTTGCTGGTCGCCGGGCCGGTCGGGATCATGGTCTGGCGCGCCTTCGCCAGCGGCCTCGCCCCGGTCTGGGACGCGTTGACGCAACCGACCGCCCTGCACGCGCTCGGCCTGACGCTCTTCATCGCCGCGATCGCCGTGCCGCTCAACACCGTCTTCGGCGTGCTTTGCGCGCTGGCGCTGGAGCGGCAACGCTTTCGCGGCAAGACCCTCCTGAAAGCGCTTTTGTCGTTGCCGCTCGGGGTTTCGCCGGTGGTGGTCGGGCTGGCGCTGGTGATCGTCTACGGACGAACCGGGCCGATTGGCGGTTGGTTCGCCGAGCATGGGATTCGGATCATCTTTTCCGTGCCGGGGATGATCCTGGCGACGGTCTTCGTTTCGCTGCCCTTCGTGGCGCGGGAAGTTGCCCCGATCCTGCAGGAAATCGGCTACGACCAGGAGCAGGCGGCGACGACCCTCGGTGCGTCCGCCTGGCAAACCTTCCGCCTGGTGACGCTGCCGGCGATCCGCTCCGGCATCGCCTTCGGCGTGGTGCTGACGACGGCGCGGGCGCTCGGCGAATACGGCGCGGTCAGCATCGTCTCCGGCAAACTGGCGGGCCGCACCGACACGATGACGATCTACGTCGAAGACCGCTTTCTCGCCTTCGATCTGACGGGGGCCTACGCCGCGTCGCTGGCGCTGGCGCTCGTCGCCCTGATCACGCTGGTCCTGATGCACCGGCTGCAACCGAAAGAGGGAGTCTGATGGGCATCGCCGTTCACCACGTCAGCAAACGCTTCGGCGATTTTCAGGCGCTCGACGACGTCACGGTCGAAGCGCCGGACGGCTCGCTGACCGCCTTGCTCGGGCCGTCAGGTTCCGGCAAGAGCACCTTGCTGCGCGTGATCGCCGGGTTGGAAACGCCGGACGCCGGCGAGGTGACGATCGGCGGCGCGGTCGCGACCGGGCTGCCGCCGCAGCGGCGCGACGTCGGCTTCGTCTTCCAGCACTACGCCGCCTTCAAGCACATGACCGTCCGCGACAACGTCGGCTTCGGCTTGCGCATCCGCAAGCGGCCGAAGCCGGAGATCGCGCGGCGGGTCGATGAATTGCTGGCGCTGGTCCAACTGGAGGGATTCGGCGCGCGCTATCCGTCGCAACTTTCCGGCGGCCAGCGGCAGCGGATGGCGCTGGCGCGGGCGCTGGCGGTCGAGCCGCGGGTGCTGTTGCTGGACGAGCCGT
>JAICJJ010000453.1 GCA_025928535.1 Thermomicrobiales bacterium | reverse complement strand
TCGGCCAGCGCGTCGAGCAGCGCCAAGGCGTCGCGCTTGGTGTTGACGACTGCCAGCGCCCGCGGTTCGTCCCGCATCGCTGCCGCGATCTCTTCCCAGTCGGCCTTTTCCGTCCGCCACTCGTAGGCGACGCGCCGCATCGTCGCGAACAACCGGGCCGGCTCGGGCGCGATCTCGCGCGGCTCGGGCAGGTCGATGCCCACCCGCCGCATCGCGGCCTCGAACGCCGGCTGGGTCGCCGTGCTGAAGACCACAGTCGTTCCGTAATGGGCGACGAGTTCTTGCAGGCCATCGAGAATTGGCGGCAGCAACGGCGCCGGCAGCGATTGGACTTCGTCCAGAATCACGACGCTGCGCGCCAATCGGTGCAATTTGCGGCAAGCCGTCGGCGTCCGCCCGAAGAGGCTGTCGAACAACTGGACGGTCGTCGTCACGATGACCGGCGCATCCCAGTCTTGTGTCGCGAGGCGACGCCACCGTTCCGCCGTCGCTTCCGATCCGTCGTCATCCAGCCGGCGCGTGTTCGGATCGTCGCGCCGCCGCAACGCCACCCCGCTGTGATGTTCCAGCACCGCGCGGTCGCCGCCCAGCGCGTCCCGATAGACCTGCGCCGTTTGATCGGTGATCGTCAGATAGGGCACGGCGACGATGACGCGTTCGAGGCCATGCGCCAGCGCATGGCGCAGCGCGAACGCCAACCCGCTTCGGGTCTTGCCGCCGCCGGTCGGTACGGTCAACCGAAAGAAGCCGGGCGGATTCGCCGCGGCGGCGAGGCAGGCCTGGTAGACCTCGTCGCGCATGAGTCCGACCGCGTCGTCCCGCCGGCCGGTCAGCCGCGCCTGATCGGCTTCGAGCCGCGCCGCCAGGGTCGCGAGGTCCGGCGAGGCGCCGCGTTCGGCGGCCTGGTCGGGTTCGAAATGCCGTTCCGTGTCCAGATGGTCGGCGTCCACCAGCGCCGAGAAGAGCATGCGGAGGAAGAATTCCTCGCTCAGCTCGTCATGAACGAACGTCGGGTAGTCGAGGGCTTCCGGGGCAGGCGGAAGCAAAGCCAGTTGGCGCGCCCGATCGATCGTCGCCGCGACGAATGCGTCGGCCCGGAGTTCCTTGTGCTTCGTGAGCAGCGTTCCCTTGTCGGGCAATCCGCCATGATGGCCCTGGATCAAAAACGCCAAACAGTCGAAGCCATCGAAGGCCAGCCGCGCGCCAGCGCCTTTGTGGTCGACGGTCGGGTGACGTTTGCCCGGCGCCTGCTCGCAGGCGGCGAGGTAGGCTTGAAACCGGTCGCCCGCCTTGCCGACGTCATGCGCCAGGCCGACCCAGCGGGCCAGAGCGCGCCCGCCGAATGGCGCGGCGAATGCGGCGGCAAGGTCGGCCACGGCGCGCAGGTGGACATCGAGGAGATGACGATCGCCGTCGGCGTTGCGGGAGTGGGCGTAGATCACGAGCATCCTCCAGTTCGGCCGTGCCACGACTACGAGGGGCGCCGCCGAACGCCGCTCATTCTTGCGATTCGATCATCGACATCATACGAGAACGAACGCCTGTTCGCCATGAGGGTTCCGCGCCCGGTCCGCTATCTTATGTTTCAACGCCGCCGTCTCAGGCAGCCGGCGTTCGATCGCTCATCATTCCACTCGGGAGGCAGTTTCCATGACCGACCAGACCCCGCCCCGGCCCCGCGGCCACGTCGAAGCCACCCCGGAAGCGCGTCCGCTCCCGCCAACCTGGCGCGACCATTTGCAGGGGCCCATTCCCGGCATGCCCGCCCGGCCGACGCCGGCGGCCGCAAGCGCCAGCGGGCCGGGCGCCGGTCACGCTGCCCAGGCCGGTCAGGCGCCCGCGCCGCAACCGACGCCCCCGCCGACCTCGACCTCGATCCCGGCCCCGGCCGCGCCCGCCGCGCCGCCTCCTCCGGAGCCGCGCCCCGCCTTCCAGCCCGACGCCAATCGGCCGATTCCCCTCTACGGCGACGGCCGGGAACGGGCCGGCGGGGAGCGCCAGCAGCGGTCCGGCTGGGACGCCTCCGATCTGATCAAGCCGTTCGCCGCGGGCGCCGTGTTGCTGGCCGTCGCCGGCATTCGCCTCGCCGCGCGCGGCGTCGGCCAACTCGCAGACGCGCTCGCCAGTCGGCGGCGCGAGTAGGGCCGCGGCGCCAGTCCGTTCGGTTGACGCGTTCTCCGGCCTGACCGTATCATCGACCAAGCGGAGGGGTGCATGCCGGCGGGCCGGCGGGCGCAAGATCGCCCGGGCCGTCCTGGACTGCGCGCCATTCCGATGCCTGAAACAATCGAGCCCGAAAAGGGCCCACCCCGCCGCGCACGGGGTTTCCGGCGTGCGGCGGAACAACGGAAATGTGAGGGATGCCGATGGAGCTCTTGTCCATCCTGGTCGGCGTCCTCGAGTTCGTCCTCGTCGCTGCCGCAACCTATTTCGCGACCCGGTGGTATCTGGAGGGGCGAGCCAATTCACGCGTGCGCCAAGCGCAAGCCGATGCGGACCGCATTCTGGACGAAGCCGAAACCCGACGACGAGATGCCGCCCTCGAGGCGAAAGATGAGGCGATCCGCCTCCGCGCCGATCTCGACCGTGAACTGACACAGCGCCGCAAGGAGATCGAGCGGATCGAGCGGCGCATCGAGCAAAAGGAAGAAACGATCGATCAAAAAGCGGCGACGCTCGACGCCCGCGATCAGTCGATTCGTCGCCGCGATCAGGAAAGCGCCAAGGCCAAGGACGCCTGGGAACAGGAACGGGCCCGCCAGCAAGCCGACCTCGACGCCTGGCGCGAACGCCAGGTGGCCGAACTGGAGCGCGTCGCCGGCCTCACCGCCGCCGAAGCGAAAGAAGAACTCGTCCAATCGGTCGAAGCCGAAGGGCGCGCCATGGCGGCGCGGCGGCTGCACGAAATCGAACTCGAATTGCACGAGGAAGCCGATCGCCGCTCCCGCAAGGTGCTGGCGACGACGATCCAGCGCATCGCCTCCGACTACGTCGCCGAAACGACCGTCTCGGTGATCCCGCTGCCGTCCGACGACATGAAAGGACGGATCATCGGCCGCGAAGGGCG
>JAICJJ010000472.1 GCA_025928535.1 Thermomicrobiales bacterium | reverse complement strand
GTTGGGTCGGACATTCGCCCGCGCGGCGGCAGGCGATCGGCACAAAAGGCGACATGGCGGACGGAACCTCCGGGAAAACGACAGGGCGGGCCGGCGCACAACTGGCGGGCGCTCTTCTTCGCCCCGGAGGCTAGCAGTTGTTGATACGATGTGTCAATATCGAGAATGCGTACGGCGTTCCCTCACCCTCCGCCCCTCTCCCATTGCGATGGGCGAGGGGAGCGTTTTCCCCTCTCCTGCCGCAGCGGGAGAGGGGTCAGGGGGTGAGGGCGCTCTGGGCCGAGCGGCAGACCGGGCAGAGACCGAAGACTTCCAGCAAGTGCCCTTCGATCGCGAAGTCGGTGTCGCGGCTCAGATCGCGGACGAGTTGTTCGACCGGACACGCCGAAAAGGCGACGACGTCGCCGCAGCGGGAGCAGACCAGATGGTGGCGATGCCCCGGCGCGTCGACGACGTAGGCGGCGCGGCCGTCCGCCAGATGGACGCGCTTCAGCACGTCGAGCGAGGCGAGGATTTCGAGCGTGCGATAGACCGTCGCGCGGCCGATGTTCGGCGCGCTCCGTTCGAGATCGGCGACGATCTGCTCGGCGGTGAACGGGCGAGCGTGCGCCAGCACGGCGGCGACGACGGCGCGGCGCGGGCCGGTCAGGCGGTAGTCGTGCGCCGCCAGCAGGCGGGCGATCGATTCGGCGTCGATGGGACGATCGTTTGCCGCGCGTTCGGCGTCGGCGGTCGGCGGCAGGGCGGTCATGGCCAAAGCCTAGCACAGGCGCCTTGCTCGGGCGGCGCTGCGCGACCGGCGGCGATGGAACACCGGCCGAATGCAGGACGTCTTGTCAGTAGCGTATCCTCCGAGCGCACGATGGCATGATGGAGGGTTTGATGTTCGCCTCCTCCGAGGCCGATCCGCCGGCCGGCCGTTTCGATATCCTCGACCTGTTCCGCCTGCTGCTCCTGATTGGGCTGGCGACCTTTGTGCTGCCCGGCGCGCTCCATGGCGTCCGGCCGGCCGCCGCGAAATCGGTCGAATGGGCCAATTTCGACGTCACGCTCGATTTGCAGCAAGACGGCAGTTACCACGTCGTCGAGCGGCAGACGGTCGATTTCGCCGGCGGGCCGTGGCACGGCGGCTTCCGCGACGTGCCGCTGGCCCGCATCGACCACGTCGACGCCGTCGCCGTCGGGGAGTTGGTCAATGGCCGGACGGAGCGCTATCAATACGTTTCGCCCGATTCGTTCAACGACCAGGCGGGAACGTACACCTACAGCATCTCCAATGCGACGCTGGCGATTCAATGGGGCCTCGGCTCGATCTCCGATCAGACGCGCGTCTTTCTCGTCGCCTACGACGTTTCGGGCGTGTTGCGCACCTACCCCAACGCGACGCCGCCGTATCAGCAGATTTCGTGGATCGCGGTCGATCGCGAGTTGTCGCAGACGGCGCCGGTCCGCAACGCGTCGTTGACGATCAATCTTCCGGTCGCGGTCGATCCGGCGCAGACGCAGGTGCAGCCGCCCGACGATCCGAAAAGCCACACGACCGACGGCAAGACGTGGCATTGGACGGCGAGCAACCTCTCCGGCGGCGAATCGTTCGCGGTCGGCTTGCGCTTTCCCCCGATCGTCGATGTCGCGCCGCCGTCGTGGCAGTCGGCGAGCGACCAGGCGGAGCAGCAGGCGGCGCAGCAATCGGCGCAAAACAGTCTCTTCAATCTGCTCGCGGCGGGACTCGGCATCATCCTCGCGATCGCGGGCGGCATCGGCGCCTACGTGCTCTGGACCGTGCGCGGCAAGGACCCGGTCGTGGCCCCGATCGATTTCCTGCCGCAGCCGCCGGGCGATGCGCCGCCGGGCATCGCCGGGGCGTTGATCGACGAACAGGTCGATGAACGCGACATCGTCTCGACGCTGGTCGATCTGGGACGGCGCAACGTCGTTCGGATCACCGAACAGCACACCGATGGATTCATGGGCATCGGCGGCAGCAACGACTACAAGCTCGAATTGCTCGAGCCGGATGCATCGCTGCGGCCGTTCGAGCGCTCGTTGCTGACGGCGCTCTTCGGCTCACGTCTCGCGCAAGGCGAGACGGTCGAGTTGTCGTCGGTGAAAGGCCGGTTCGCCAGCGCGATGCCGCAAATCCGCAAGGAGATGTATGACGAACTGGTCGAACGGGGCTGGTTCACGCAATCGCCGGAAGTGACGCGCAACGCCTGGCGCGGCGCCGGACGAGGCATCTTCATCGCCGCGATCATCGCGGTCTTCGTCCTGGCCGGCAATCTGATCAGCAGCGTCCCGCTGGTGGTCGTGCCGATCGCCGTGGTCGGGATCGTCGGCCTGGTCTTGCTGGCGATGAGCCGGGCGCTGCCGCGCAAGACGGCGGAAGGCGCCGAAGCGGCGGCGAAGTGGCAGGCGTTCAAGCGGTATCTCGAATCGATCGAAAAATACGAAAAACTGAATCAGGCGAAAGACATCTTCGACAAGTTCCTGCCCTACGCCGTGGCGTTCGGGATCGAGCAATCGTGGGTGCAAAAATTCGCCAGCGTCCAGCAGCCGACGCCCGGCTGGTTCGACGGCGTGCCGGGCGGGGGCGGCTTGTACGGTCCCGGCGGCTACGGTCCATACGGTCCGTATGGGCGCCGCGGCGGCCCGATCGTCATCGGCCAACCGTGGGGCCAGTTTGGCGGCGGCAACGGCGGCGGCGGAGGCAATAGCGGCGGGGGGGGCAGCGGTAGCGGACCCTCCTTCCCCGGCTTGCCCGATCTGCAGGGATCGAGCGATTCGGCCGGGCGCTCGCTGCAATCGGCCAGTTCCGGGCTCTTCGGCCTGTTCAATACGGCGGCCGCGGGCTTCACCGCCGCCAGTCGCGGCGGTGGCGGCGGCGGCTGCGGCGGCGGCTGGTGGGGCGGCGGCGGCG
>JAICJJ010000624.1 GCA_025928535.1 Thermomicrobiales bacterium | reverse complement strand
GGCGGCGCGGCCTTCAGCGCGAACGTGACGATCGTCGTCTCGTTCGCCTTGACCGTCCCCGACTTCCCGCTCGTCGGCTTCTCGAACCCGCTCGGCACCGAGGTGATGGCGACGTTGTGCTTCCCGGTCGAGAGATCGGTGAAGCCGATCACGCCCGGATCGGACGCGGCGTCGTTCGGGTCGCCGTCACAGACCGGGGTGCCACCATCGACCGCCGCGCAGGCGCCGTTGGCCGCGTTGCCCTTGCTGTCCTGCACCGCCACGTTCAGGTTGCCCGTCGCCGGGGCCTGATTGACGATGCCGACTTGCAGCGTCTCGCCCGCGGCGACGTCGATCTGGCGGTCCTTGACCTTCTCGTAGCCCTCCGGCGCGGTCGTCTGGCTCAGCGTGTGCTTGCCCGGGGCGACGTCCTTGAAGTTGATGACGCCGTCGTTATCGACGTCGCAGAGCGGCGTGCCGCCGTCGATCGCGTAGCACGCGCCGGTCAGGATGCCGCCGCCGCTGCTGCTCGTCGTGATCTGCACCGCGCCCGGCGCCGGCTGGTGCTGGACCATCACCGGGTCGTTCGCGCCGTTCTTGACGGAGATCGTGCGGTCGTCGACCCGAAGGAAGCCCGCCGGCGGCGTGGTCTCGCGCAGGGTGTAGCTGCCGGCCGGGATGTTCTCGAAGGTCACCTGTCCGTCGCCGGCGGTGCCGCCGTTCGCGCCGTTGTCGCAGATCGGCCCGAACTGGTTGGATACGCCGATCAGCTCCCAGCACGCGCCCGGCAGCTTGTTGCCCTTGGCGTCGACCGCGATCACCGGCAGCGTGCCGCCCGTCGGTTGCGGCGTCGAGGGCTTCACCGGCACCAGCGGCTGGTTCCGCGCGGTCGAGGTCGCGGTCGCCGGCGGCTGGGTCGGCGTGGCGGTCGGCGCCTTGGTTGGCGCTTGCGTCGGCGCCTGGGTCTGCGTCGGGACCGGCGTAGTCGTCGTCGCGGGCGTCCCGGTCGGCGCCGGCGTGGCCGCCTTCGTCAGCGTCACCTTGACGACGGTCGCCTTACCGGCCGTCACCGTCGTGTCGATCGGCGCCGGCAGCGTGTACCCGGCCGGCAGCGACTCCTGCGTCATCCGGATCGTCCATTTGCCCGGCCCGACCTGCGGGATCGGGAACTTCCCGGTGCCGGTCGTGTCGCAGTGCGGCCCGTAGGTGTTCCCCGTCGTGCCGCTGGTGATCGTGAAGCAGGCGCCGGGGACCGGATCGCCCTGCTCATTGACCACCGTCAAGTTCAACGAGCCCCACTCGCTGCTCGGCGTGCCCGTCGGCGTCAGCGCGGGCGTTGCCGTCGCCGCTTGCGTCGGCGGCGTGGTTGGCGCGACCGTCGCCGGCACGGTGGCCGGTAGCGTCGGCTGGGCCGTCGCGGGCGCGGTCGGCTGGTTGCCGCCCTGGCCGAGCGTCACCGTCGTCGTCTGCCCGGCGGTGATCGTCACCGTCGCCGGCGCGCGGCTCGCGACCGACGCCGGTCCGCTCGTCACCTGCAGCGCGTACTTGCCCGCCGGGATGTCCGTCAGCTCGATCCGGCCCGCCGCGTCATTGCCGTCGCCGGGGCCGTTGTCGCAGGCCGACGGCGGATTGGCCATGCCGATGCCGCCGGTCGTGTTGAGCTGGACGCAGACCGGATTGCCCGGGGCCGGATTCGTCACGATGACGATCAG
>JAICJJ010000113.1 GCA_025928535.1 Thermomicrobiales bacterium | reverse complement strand
CCGATACGGAGTGGCGTCGGCGTTGTCGGTCTTGACGGTCGGCGGCCGGTCTTGCTGCAGCGCAATAGCATCGACCCCGCATTTGCCGCCGCTGATCGTCACGTCGGTCGTGTGGCTGCCGACCGGTTCGAGCGACGTGGCCGTGCCGGGCGAGGCGATCGGATGGCTGACGACCGGCTGGCTCGGCTGCGATTGCTGTCCAACACACGCCGTCAAACCGCCGATGACGAGCGCGAGCGCGACGACCCGCCCCGCCGCGATGCCCCACGTGCTGCCGCTGCCGCTCACCGCCTCGCCTCCCAACGCGCCGCCCGGCTCCGACATCGGCCCGGCGGCAGAGTCAAGGCAAGGCAAGACGCTTGCCAACGGAAGTCGGGGAGTCGGGGAGTCGGGGAGTCGGCGCCTCGGGAAGTGATGGGGCAGCCACTCCGAGGCGTGACGCCCCCGTCCCGTCTTCCTGAGCCGCAGCGAATGGTCTCGTTCTTCGTGACGACAGACAACGAGATGCCTCGACAGGCTCGGCATGACGATGGGACGGTGGGACGCCGCGCCGCCCCTCGACTTCCCGACTTCCCGACTCCTCGACTTGCCGACTGGCCGACTGGCCGACTGTACGGCGGGTGGATAATGGTGGCGAGCCGGTCGCGCGGCGGCCGGCGGGCGTACCCAGCAAGGAGGCCACGATGTTCGACCGGGTCAAGGGCATGCTCGGCGGCGAAGGCGGCGCCGGCGATCTCCTCGGCAACGTGAATATCGAAACGATCCAGCAAGCGATCGCGCAATTGCCGCCGGGCGCGCTCGATTCGGCGATCCAGACGGGCATGAACGCCTTGCCGGCGCAGACGCGCGGCGAATTGGGTCCGCTGGTCTCGGCGTTTCTGCAGGCCGAGGGGCACGGCGCGGCGGCTCCCTCCGGCCTCGATCAGGGCAGCGCCGGGGCGCTGGCTCAGGCGCTCAGCGGCATGGTGCAAAACGGCGGCATCGAGCGCGTCGTGCAGATGTTCGCGCAGTCGAGCGAAGGCACGGCGGGCGGCGCGGCGGCCGGCATGATCGGCGGCTTGCTCGGCAAGAGCGGCAGCCAGGTCGATTTCGCCCAGGCGATGACCAACCCGCTCGCCCGGCAGGTGATGGAAGCGGTCGGCCCGGCCATCCTCCAGGCGGCCAACAAGCAATAGCGCCGGTTCGACCCGACCGGTCAGTGGGAGCGACGGCGAGGGTCGAGCGCCAGGCGCCGGCCGTGGTTGATCAGATGGGCTACGAACCAGGAATCGACGGCGGCGCCCAGGCGGTTTCCGGATCGAGCGGCCAGATCGGCCGCCGAACGTGGCGGAATGGAAAACGCATCAGGTCGGCGCTGCCAAGGCCGGGCGTGTCGACGTGGATCGCTCGTTTGGCGATCGGGCCGTAGCCGCCACGCCAGCGCACCGCCGCCTTGACGACGATGATCTGCTGCGCCGCCGGTTCGATGCCGAGCGACTTGAGTTGCTGCAAATCGCCCGGCGCGGTCGGCTTTTCGGTGAGGACCAGCGTCACGCCATCGACCTGGACCACCGCCGTCGTTCCCATGTCGACTGGCACGCCGGCCCATTCCGGCCCTTCGTGCACCCAGCGGCCGTCGCTGATGGCGCCGACCCGGCCCTGAATGGGAACCGGCTCGCCATGCCAGGCGTCGGTCTTGCCGCCGACCATGCTCTCGACGATGCCGCCGACGCCGGCCCGCGCCGCGTCCGCCACAGCCGCCCGGTCGGCGATCACCATTACGGCGCGGCGCGCCCGTTGCCGCAGCAGTTCGGCCAGGAGCGCCGTGCCGTCGCCCGGCGTGCCGCCGCCGATATTGTCGCCGACATCGACGAGGATGACGGAGCCGTCGGGATAGGCGATCGCCTCGGCGACCGCCTGCTCCACCGGCGTGTTGCGCACGCGCATCGCCTCGCGCGACGTCCATGCCTGACGCGCCAAGGCGTCGGCCAGCGAGCGCGCCCGCTCGGGCTCGCCATCGGTGATGACCAGGAAGCCGGCTCCGGCGACCGGGACATCGGCATAGGGAAAGCCGCCGGCGACCGTGACCGTCAGCGCGTCGCGGCGCTCCATCGCGTGCGCCGCCGCGATCAGATCCCGGAATGGCGAAACTTCGGTGTGCTGCCCTTGCGGAACCGGCAACATCGGCGGTTTCGCCAGCGCCGCCGTCGGTCGGATTTCGCCGCGCGCCGTCCGCGCCAGCAGCGCTGCCGCTTCCCGCGCCCGCTCTGCTTCGTCGCGATGCGGATAGGTGTCATAAGTTGTGACGATCTCGACGGCATCGACCATCGGTTGCCCGATGTTGGCGTGGAAATCGAGCGTCACCGCGATCGGCACGTCGGGGCCAACGACCGCCCGCACCCGCCGCGCGATCGTCGATTCGGCGTCGGGATGGCCGTCGGCCGCCATCGCGCCATGGAGCGTCAGCACGACGCCGTCGAGCGGACCGGCGTCGGCGATCCGCCCAGCCAATTCGTCGAGGAGCGTCGTGAACGCGGTTCGGCTCGGCAGACCTGAAGCGAACGCATCGGCGTAGAGGGTCGGAACCGGTTCGATGCCGAGGTCGCGGCAGCCGTCGATCGCGCCGCCGAGCGAATGGTTCGTTCGGGCGTACGCCAGACACGCCTCGCCCCGAAGTTGGAGAAACGCGTCGAGGCCGACCGGCCCGGTCGCAAAGGTGTTGGTCTCGTTGACGATGCCGCCGATGGCGAATCGCATGACGCCTCCCGCGCGCTGAACGGTCGTGCGGCCGCGGCTCACGCTCCGTCGCCCGACGGTCGCGCCGCCCCACCGAACCGCCATCCGATCTCCGCCGCCGCATCGGTCAGCGCCGCGGCGAGGGAGTTGACGCGCTCCCCGTCGATCCGCGCCGTGGGGCCGGCAATGCTGAGGGCGGCGACGGGCCGGCCGGCCGGATCGAGGATCGGCGCGCCGACGCAACGGGCGCCGATTTCATTTTCCTGGTCGTCGATGGCGTAGCCGCGGGCGCGGGTGGCCGCCAATTCCTCGACGAGGCGCGCGGGGTCGGTGATCGTGTGCGGGGTTTGACGGGCGAGGGGGGCGGCCGCCACGATGCGGGCGCGTTCGCGGTCGTCCATGAAGGCGAGGATGGCCTTGCCCAACGCCGTCGCGTGGAGCGGGTCGCTCGCGCCAAGACGCGCCGACATCCGCAGGCCATGTCCGCCTTCGGCCATCGCCAGATAGACCACCCGGTCGTCCCGCAAGACGCCCAGATTCACCGTCTCCGCGAAGCGTTCGCGCAATTGAACCAGCAGCGGCTGGCTGACCGCGACGAGATTTTGCCGGGTCGCCACCAGCGATCCCAGTTCGAGCAGCCTCAGACCCAGCGACCAGGCGCGCGTCGTCGGGTCTTGCTCGACGAAGCCCTGGTCGGCGAGCGCCCGCAAGAGGCGAAACGTCATCGTCTTGTTCAGTCCGGTGCGCCGCTGGATGTCGGCCATGGAGAGGGGAGCCTCGGCTCCCAGCGTGGTCAGCACCTGCAGGCCCTTGCGCAAGGCCGGAACCTCGTGGCGGACTGCCGATTGGCTGGTCGGGATCGACATGGCGCCGTTCCAGATCGCGTTGGTTTCATATGCGAACCTATTGTTTCTTCGCTGGATGCACTCTAGACTGCGCCCACATCCGCGTCAATCGCCGGGAGGTCGCCGCCCCCGTGAGCCTGCAGCGCTACATCGTTCGGCGGATTGCGCTACTGGCGCCGATGCTCATCGGCATCACGTTGTTGGCGTTCGTCGTTTCCCACTTCGTGCCGTCCGATCCGGTCGCGACTGGGCTCGGGGAGCGCGCCGCGAGCGATCCCGAAATCGTCGCCGCCTTTCGCGCCCGCTGGGGGCTCGACGACCCGTTGCCGACGCAATACCTGCGCTATCTCGGCGGGTTGCTGCGCGGCGATCTTGGCGTCTCCATTTCGTCGCACCGGGCGGTCGCCGATGATTTGCGGCAATACCTGCCCGCCACAATCGAATTGGCGACGACGGCGATGCTGATCAGCGTCGCGCTCGGGATACCGCTCGGCGTCATCGCCGCCGTGCGGCGGGAGGGCGTGGCCGACCGCGCGATCCGGGTCGTCAGCCTCGCGGGCGCGTCGATCCCTGTCTTCTGGCTGGCGCTGCTGGCCATGCTCCTGTTCTATTCCCGGCTTGGCTGGGCGCCCGCGCCGGGCCGGCTCGACGCGGCGATGTCGCCGCCGCCGACCGTCACCGGCTTCTACACCGTCGACAGCCTGCTGGCGGGCGAGTGGGATCGCTTCGCCAACGCGCTGCATCATCTGGCGCTGCCAGCCTGCACGCTGGCGATCTATCAACTCGCCTACATCGTGCGGGTGACGCGTTCGTCGATGGTGGAGGCGATCGGGCAAGACTACGTCCGCACGGCCCGCGCGAAAGGCTTGCGGGAGCGGGTCGTCGTTTCCCGTCACGCGTTCCGCAACGCCTTGATTCCGGTGGTCATCTACCTCGGGCTCGGGTTTGGCGGGCTGCTCTCCGGGACCGTCATCACCGAGACGATCTTTGCGTGGCCGGGCGTCGGCCGGTATGCGTTTCGCGCCTCCTCGACCCTCGATTTTCCCGCCATCATGAGCGTGACCGTGGTGATTGCCGTCATGTACGTCCTCGTGAACCTGGTCGTCGACGTCGGCCAGGCGCTGATCGATCCGCGCATCAGGTTCGGGTCGTGAGCGCGACCCTGGCGGGCCTGGGCGCCCAAGCCGCGGGCGGCGTCTTCCCGCGTCGCGCCCGACGGCGCTGGGCCGGCGGGATCGCCTTTTTGCTGGCGCGGCCGTTGGCGATCGTCGGCGTCACGGTATTGCTCGCCTGGCTCGGCGTGATGATCTTCGCGCCCGTCATCGCTCCCGCCCCGCCGCTGAAGCAAGATTTCAGCGCCCGGTTCGCGCCGCCGTCGCGGGCGCATCCGTTCGGCACCGACAAATTGGGACGCGACCAATTGGCGCGCGTCGTGTATGGCGCGCGGATCTCCATTCCGGTCGGCGTGATGGTGATCGGCCTTGCCGGGGTGGCCGGCGTCGCCATCGGCGCGGCGGCCGGCTTCCGCGGCGGCCTCGTCGACGAATCGGTCATGCGCGTGACCGACGTCTTTCTCGCCTTTCCGCCGATCATTCTGGCGCTGGCGATCGCCGCCGCGCTCGGCCCCGACTTGCGGAACGCGATGCTGGCGCTGGTGGCGGTCTGGTGGCCGACTTACGCCCGGATGATGCGGGGCGTCACCCTCTCCGTCCGGCAGCAGGAATATGTCCAGGCGGCGGTCGCCGCCGGCGCCGGGACGCCCCGCTTGCTGCTGCGAACGATCTTGCCGAATGCGTTCATGCCGCTGCTGGTGCTGGCGACGGTCGATATTGGCAGCGGCATCACCGCCGCCGCCGCGCTGTCGTACCTTGGACTCGGCGTTCGCCCGCCGGCGCCGGAATGGGGAGCGATGGTCGCGGACGGGGCGCAAGCCCCCAATCAATGGTGGCTCGCCGCGTTCCCAGGACTGGCCATTTTCAGCGTCGTCATGGCGTTCAATCTGGCCGGCGACGCCGTGCAGGATGCGCTCGATCCCCGGCTGCGCGGGGGACGGTGAGCCCGCGCCGTCGGGGCAGTCAGCAGAGGATGCGCGCGGCGGGCGCCGCAGCGCAGGACGAAAGGAGCAGTCGATGTCGGAACGCATCTCGTCGGCCGGCGCCGTCGTTCGCGCCCGGCTCAGCCGCCGTCAGGCGCTCAAAGCGGCCGGCGCGGTCGCTGTCGTCGCGGCCGTCGGCTCCGCATCGCGACCTGGCGCCGTGGCGCAGCAGGCGAAGCCGCTGATCGTCGGCCGCAACATCGACGACGTGATCACGCTCGATCCCGGCATCGCCGGCGAGGAAACGTACACCGTGGTCTTGCGCGGCTGCTACGACACCCTCGTCACCACGCCGGCCGACAGCACGAAGCAGATCGTGCCGATGCTGGCCGAGTCCTGGCAGGTGTCGGACGATCTGACGACCTACACGTTCAAGCTCAAGCCGGACGTGAAATTCAGTTCCGGCAATCCGCTGAGCGCGGACGACGTCAAATTCAGTTACGACCGCCTGAAGAATCTCGTCAGCCAGGCGTCGTACCTGATGGACCCGGTCAAGGCGGTCGACATCGTCGATCCGGCGACCGTGCGGATCACGCTGAACAACCCGGATGCCACCTTCCTCGGCTCGCTCTGCTCGGCCAACTTCGGCGTTCTCGACCGCAAGGTGGTGACCGAACATGGCGGGACGGATCAACTGGGCGCGGGCAAGGGCACGGACGGAGCCACCGACTGGTTGACCCAGAATTCCGCCGGGAGCGGCCCCTATGTGCTGACCGGCTACACGCCGAAAGACCGGATCACGATGTCGCGCAATGCGTCATCTTGGCGCGGCGTCGGCATCGACGACGTTATCCTGCAATCGGCCCCGGACAGCAGCGCCCTTCAGCAGATGCTCGAAAAAGGCGACGCGGAAATCGCCTGGGGGTTGCTGACCGAGCAACTGGATGCGCTCAAGCAGAATCCGGACATCGAAACCGCCTCGACCCCGATGCTGGGCTTCATGGCGGTCGGCTTCACCTGCGACCCGACACGCAACAAGGCGATCGCCGACCCCAAGGTGCAACTCGCGCTCAAGTACGCCGTCGACTACGACGGCATTCGCTCGCTGCGCGACGGCGCGCTCACGCCGCCCAGCATCATCCCGGTCGGGCTGAATGGCGCGCTGGAGCCGGGCAAGGACGGCTACACGCACGATCCCGACAAGGCGAAGGCGCTGCTCGCCGAAGCAGGCTATGCCAACGGATTCAAGACGATGATGTCGGCGTCGTCGACCGAGATCATCGGCGGCGTGCAAGACAGTCTCCTGGCGGAAAAACTGCAATCCGATTTCGGCGAGGTCGGCGTCGATGTCGAACTCGATGTCCAGGACGAAGAAATCTTCCGGCCGAAGTACCGCGCCGGCGAAATCGAAACGGTGGTCGGCGCGTACTACGTCGGCACGCCGACCCCGTACGATCTGATCGACGCTTGGGGACCGACCGGCGCGGTCTGCGTCAATCGGTTCAAATGGCACGCGCCGAATCATCCGGCGACGGCGCTTTTCGCCGAAGCGCGCAAGACGGCCGATCCGGCGAAGCAGGCGGCCTTGCTCCAGCAAGCCCAGCGCGACCTGCTCAAGGATTGTCCGTTTCAGGTCTTGATTCAGCCGGTCTTCAGTTACCCCTATCGCAACGATCTGACCGGCGTCGTCGCCAATCCGACCTGGAATTTCGACGTCTCGACCATCAAGCGAAAAGGGTGATCGCGCCTCGGCCGGACCGGCACGACGGCTGCCGATCCGGCCGGCGAATAGAGCGAGGGCAGCCGCGTGCTCATCATCGACGCGCATCTCGATCTGGCGCTCAACGCGCTTGTCTACAACCGCGATCTGACGCGTGGCGCGCACGAGACGCGCAAGCAGGAACTGGCCGACGGCTTGACCGACAAGGGGCGGGCCGGCGGCACGGTCGCCTTTCCCGAATTGCGCGCGGGCGGCGTCGGCGTCTTGCTGGCGACGGTGCTGGCGCGCGTCAAGCCGCGGCACGGCGACCGCCTCGACTACCGAACGCACGCCGCGGCGTATGCCCACGCCCAGGGCGAATTGGCGTATTACCGTGAACTGG
>JAICJJ010000493.1 GCA_025928535.1 Thermomicrobiales bacterium | reverse complement strand
GCATCATCGCCTACAACCAGCCCGATCTCGACGCCTACGTGGACGACATCGACTACGTCATTCGGGCGGTCGGCCCCGATCACGTCGGTCTCGGGACCGATTTCTTCGGCATCGAACGCGCGCCGCGCGGCTTCGCGACGATGGCCGAATTGCCGAATCTGACCGCCAGACTGGTCGAGCGCGGCTACGCCGACGACGTCATCCGCAAGATTCTCGGCGGCAACTATCTGCGCGTCTTCGAGCAGGTCTGGGCGTAGGCAGGAAGGGAACTGGCCAGACGAACGGTAGGGGCACGGCATGCCGTGCCCTGTGGCCCGGAGGGCCACGACCGGGCAATCCGACATCGGTCTATCAGCCTGCGACCGATCGGGCACGGCATGCCGTGCCCCTACCGGCAGCGGCGCGCATTCATGTGAGAATCGACAGTCCAACCAGATCGATCCCGAGCGTGACATTCGGGGACACGGGTGGACGACATGCCGGCGCACGAACCCGACGAGAAGCAGGCGGTCTGGCGCCTCGACGGCCACGAATTGGGTCTGAGCGGGCTGGAGGCGCCGCTTTGGCCGGACGTCGGCTTGACCAAAGGCGATTTGCTCGGCTTTTACCGCGACATGGCGCCGACGATGCTGCCCTATTTCGCCGACCGGCCGTCGACGCTCTACGTCTGCCCCGGCGACGTCAATGGGCGTTGCTTCTACCGCCGCGATCTGCCGGACGACGCGCCAGCATGGCTGCGGTGGGTCGGCTACCGGCCGGCGAGCCGGGCGACCGGCCCGGAAACGCAATTGCCGCTCGTCGGCGACGCCGCCGGGCTCGTCTGGCTGGCCAACGCAGGCGCGGTCGAATTTCACCTCTGGAGCGCCCGCGCGCCCGAATTGACGCTGCCCGATCAGGCGATCTTCGACCTCGATCCGGGCGAGGCGGCGACCTTCGCCCAGGCGCTCGAAGCGGCCGATCTGCTCGAGCGGACCGTGCGCGAATGGGGCTTGCGCGCCTGCGCCAAGACCAGCGGCGGCCGGGGGCTGCACGTCTTTCTGCCGGTCGCGCCCGGTCCGCCGTACGCCGAGGTTCGGGCATGGGTCAAAGGGGTCGCCGAAAAACTGGCCGCGGCGCGGCCTGACCTGATCGCGACGCAAGGCGGCGCGACCCATCGCGGCGGCCGCGTCACCGTCGACTACGCCCAGAACAGCCTCGGCCGCAACACCGCCGCTCCCTACACGGCGCGCGCCCGACCCGGCGCGACCGTTTCGACGCCGGTGACGTGGGACGAAGTGCGCGCGGGGAAGATCGATCCGGCCAATTTCACGATCGAGACGGTTCCCAGGCGCGTCGCGGCGCTGGGCGACCTCTTTCGCGGCGCGCTCGGGCCGGGTCAGTCGCTGCCGCCGCTCTGACGGCGGCGCGGGGAGGGCGTCAACATCTTGCGCGGGACGCGGCTCGCTGCCGCGTGGTCATCCTGAGCGCAGCGAAGTATCTCGTCGTCCGTGTGTCGAGCGAACGAGATGCTTCGAAAAGCTCAGCATGACGGAGGCGCGACGGCGCAAGGAATCCCACAAAAGCGCGAGCGCCGGGAATCACCCGGCGCTCGCGTTGATTTCGGATCGATGGCGGAAACGTTCAAGCGGTCGGGGTTGGCGTGACCGACTGACCGCCGGAGTTCGAATTCTGGTAGCCGCCATTGTTCATGCCCGGCTTGTTGTTCATGCCGCCGTTTTGCATGCCGGGCTTGTTCCACATGCCGCCGTGGTCTTCGCCCCAGGCGCCATGCTCGCCCCACTCGCCGGGGCGATGCTGCTGCCAGCCGCCCGGCCCGTGGCCTTTCATGCCCGGGTGCATCATGCCCGGCATCATGCCGGGGTGCATCATGCCGCCGTGCATCATCGCCATCAGTCCGATCAGGTCAGCCGGGAAATCGGGCGAATCGATCTTCGCCTTGATCGCGTCGGCCACCTTGCCGGCGATGTCGCCGGACGTGACCTTGGCGTCCACTTCCTGCTTCAGGGTGGTGCGGATCGCCTGGTCGACTTTCGTCTTGTCGCTTTCGCCGAGATTCGTCGCCAGTCGGCCGACGAAATCCTGGTACCACACGTTCACCGGCGAGACCCTGGTCTGGGTCGCCTGGTTCGGCATCGCCGCGCTCGGCGAAGCCGCCGGGGTGGCCGCGGTCGTTTGCGCGGTCACGACGTGGGGCGCCAGCGGCTGGGCGACGAGCGCCGCCAGCGCCAGGCTGCCGACGCCCAGAACCGAGATCAACTGTTTTCGCATCATCGCGCTCCTTCTACTGCGGCCGCAGCGCAAACCCGCCGTCGTGCCGTCGGGTTCGCGATCCCACGAACGGTGGCCGGTCGCTTGGCGTGTCGAACCGGATGCCGACGGCGCTCCGACGTCCGCCGCGTCCAACCTGACGCCACGGTATCGGCCGTCGCTCAACATCGTCCGGTCAATCGCTTGGAAAATGCTGAGAACTGGCCGCAGGCGCCGAATGCTCGTGCATCAACGCCGCAACCGGCGGACGAGCGGCCACGGGCGGCGGCCGCCGTTCCCAGCCGATTCCCAGCATTCGTTGAGAATCGTTCGGAGCGGGCATCGTACCCTTCTTACCGGGACCTGCCCGCGACGGCCGGATGGACCGGCGACCGTGACGCGGCATGTCCCTCGATTGTTGTTCGATCGGGAGGTGAATCGATGATCGCAGCGACGCCCACGCGCAACCGGCCGCGGCCGTTGTTGCTCGCCCTGGCGCTCGCCGCCATGACTG
>JAICJJ010000380.1 GCA_025928535.1 Thermomicrobiales bacterium | reverse complement strand
GGTGGCTTCACGCGGCCAGCCGGCGCATCCGCCCGGCAACTCCTCAGAGTACAGCCAGGCAAAGTGCGGCGCCTGACGGGCGACCGCCGCGTTGTCGGCGGCCAGCGCCGCGAAGTCTTGCTGTGGACCGTAGTCGGCGCAGATGACGCCGCGGACGATCCCGGCGGCGCCGGCCTCGAGCCCCGGGTCGGGGGGAACTGGCGGCGCAGCCGGCTCCGGCGTCGCCGCCGGCTCGCCCCGCGCCATGGTCGCCAGGAATTCGGCGATGACCGGCCAGCCCAACCGCGGGATGCGTCCGGCCGAAAGGCGGGCGCGCACCTCCGCCCGCGCCTCCGGGTGCGCAGCCACGACGGCTTCGTAGACGGCGGCGACATCCTGGCCGTGCAGAGCACAGGATGGTTCCTGGTTGCACCACTGGACAAAGCGGTCAAACCCGTCCTCGGTGGCGATAGCCCAGCGGGCGCCGTACGTCGGCAGGTCGACGCTGTGGTCGACGACCCCGTCGAGCACCAGCGCCTTGACCCGATCGCCGTACGCCTCGAGGTACGCCTGGGCGTAGAGGGTGCCGTACGAGCCGGAGTAGGCGACCAGTCCGTCGGTTTGACCCAAGGCTTGGCGGATCTGCTCGATGTCGGCCGCATTCTCCCGGCTCGACAGATGCTCCATCAGCGCGCCGGAGGCCGCGAAGCAACTGTCTGCGAAGGCCGTGTTGGCGGCAGCGAACGTTGCGAATTCGGCGGCCGACAAAACGCCCCCGTTTTGGGCTGCCGCGGCGCCGGCGTCCGGTGCTGGTCCCGGCGCGCAGCGGATGGGACTGCTCTCCCCGATGCCACGCGGATCGTAGGTGACCACGTCGAAGGTCTGCCGCAGCTCGTCGATATGGAAGAGGGGACGAAGGACGTCGAACGTCCCCCCGCCGGCGGTGATGCCCACGCCCGGTCCGCCCGGAATGATGAGCAGCGAGCCCCGGCTGCGGCTGGGGTCGAGCGCTGGCAAGCGGGCGAGGCGGAGGCTCAGTTTCGGGCCATCTGGCTGTGACGGATCGATCGGCGCCTCGACCATGGCGCACTCGGCGTCCGGCACGTCGCGGCATTGCTGCCACTGCAATGTTGACGGGACGGGCGTGGCGCCCGGCGTCGCCTCCTGGGCGGAACGCGCTGCGGACGGCAACCCGGAGAGCAGGATCCCAACGACGAGCGGGACGCCGACGGACCAGCAGCGCCGAAGCATCGCAAATCGCATCAGGCTTGCCCTTTCACCGTGTCGAATGACCCGAAGTCGCGCGAATCGCTCCTCCGTTCGAGACTGCAACGGCTATCGAGGCAGCGCCGATGCTGCCCAGGAGAACGGGGTCCGCGCAACTCTACACGCGATTCGATCGGCGTCAACTGCCGAGCGCGGAGATCGGATCCTTGGTTTCCTCCCTGGCCCGATCGTGGCCGCGCTGATCAGGGGCAGGTCCGGTCAGCGCGCGACGGCTGGCGGCGCTCTCGCTGGGCGACCCCGCCTCGCCGCAGGCCCTGACCTGCCGTATTGGCGCCGGCGCTAAGTCGTCTTCCGACTCCAGACCGGGCCGGCCGGCGTGTCTTCCACTTCGATGCCGAGGTTGGCGAGGTCGTCGCGGATCGTGTCGGCCAGCGCCCATTGCTTCGCCGCCCGCAAATCCTGCCGCACCCGCAGCAAGAGATCGATGAACGGCGCCGCGTCGCCGGCGTCGGCTTCCGGCTGGGCCAGCAGATCGAGGCCGAGCACGCCGGCCAATGCGACCAGCGTTTGCCGCGCCGGTTCGATCGCCTTGGCGTCGGCGCCTTCCGCCCGCGTTCGGTTGATCGCCCGCGCCAGATCGAACAACGTCGAGACGGCGACCGGCGTGTTGAAGTCGTCGTCCATCGCCGCATGGAACTGGCGGTCGGTTTCGGCCGTCAGCGCGACCAGATCGACCGGGGCGCCGTCCGGCTCCGCCGTTCCCGTGGGCGCGTTCGGGTCGGCGGCGGCGCGGAGACGGTCGAGCCCACGTTCGGCCGCGAGCAAGCCTTCCTCGCTGTACGTCAACGGCGCGCGGTAATGCCCTTGCAGCACCATCAGCCGGAACGCCGGGCCGAGGCCGCGATCGAGGATGTCGCGCAGGCGAACGAAGTTGCCGATCGATTTCGACATCTTTTCGCCGCCGAGGCGGACCAACCCGTTGTGCAGCCAGTAGCGGGCGAACGGCTCCCGGCCGAGAAACGCTTCGCTCTGGGCGATTTCGTTTTCGTGGTGGGGAAAGATCAGATCGGCACCGCCGCCATGAATGTCGACCTGACCGTCGAGGTAGGTCGAACTCATCGCCGAGCATTCGATGTGCCAGCCAGGGCGGCCGGGACCCCACGGCGACGGCCAACTCGGCTCGCCCGGCTTGGCCGCTTTCCAGAGGGCGAAATCGAGCGGATCGGCTTTGCGCTCGTCGATCTCGATTCGCGCCCCGGCGAGGAGATCGTCGAGATCGCGATGGCTCAACTTGCCGTAGCCCGGAAAGGACCGGACGCGAAAGTAGACGTCGCCATCGACGACGTAGGCGTGGTCTTCCGCGATCAGCCCTTCGATCATCTGGATGATTGGGCCGATTTCCTGCGTCGCGCGCGGATAGCACGTCGCCGGAAGGGCATTGAGTTCCTTCGTTTCTTCATGCCATTGGGCGATCAATTGCTCGGTCAGCGCCGACGGGTCGATCTCTTCCCGGTTGGCGCGGGCGATGATCTTGTCGTCGATGTCGGTGAAATTCTGGATGTGCCGAACCCGATAGCCGCGATGCTCGAGATAGCGCCGGATGATGTCGAAGACGGTCATCGACATGCCATGGCCGACGTGGGCGCTGTCGTACGGCGTCACGCCGCAGACGTACATCCGGACGACGCCCGGTTCGATCGTAGCGAACGGTTCCTTTTGGCGCGTCAGCGTGTTGTAGACGCGCAAGCCGCTGGTTGGCGCGGACATGGAGCCTCCCCCTTGGTTGGATGGCGACAGTGTAGCGGGGCGGACGGCTCAACAGCCGGGGACGCGCTCCCGGTCGAGATCGCGCACTTTCGCTTCGAGTTCTTCGATGCGCTGCGCCAGCGCCATGATCGCATCCTGATTCGGATCGGGCAGGCGCAGCACGCGGCGCGTTTCGCCGGACGCCGGATCGCGCCAGGCCACGGCGCGCGCCGGCACGCCGACCGCCGTCGTGTGGGGCGGCACGTCGCGCAGCACGACCGAGCCGGCGCCGATGCGGGAGCCGTCGCCGACGGTGATGTCGCCCAGCACCGCCGCGCCGACGCCGACGACGACGTCGGTGCCAAGCGTCGGGTGGCGCTTGCCGCGCTCCTTGCCGGTGCCGCCGAGGGTCACGCCCTGGTAGAGGGTGCAATCGTCGCCGACGATCGCCGTTTCGCCGATGACGACGCCCATGCCGTGGTCGATGAAGACGCCACGTCCGATCGTGGCGCCGGGATGAATTTCGATCCCGGTGAAAAACCGGCCGAAGTTGGAGACGAGGCGGCCGATCAATTTGAGCCGCCGTCGCCAGAGCCAGGACGACGTGCGGTGCCAGGCCAGCGCGTGCAAGCCGGGCGAGGTCAGAATGACTTCGAGATCGGTGCGCGCGGCCGGGTCGCGCTCGCGCACGGCCCGAATCTCTTCCCGGAACGACATGACGACCACCTCTCAGTCGGCGCTGGCGGGACAGGAACGGCCGGGCCGCGGATCAGGCCCGCGCCGGCGACGTCGGATGCGGGACGCGCGTCAGGCGCGCCCCCGGCGACAGGAGCAACGGCCT
>JAICJJ010000087.1 GCA_025928535.1 Thermomicrobiales bacterium | reverse complement strand
GCGCGGCGGCGCCCGTGCGCCACGCCGCTTCATCGGCTGGCAGACCTTTTTCGACTTCGGCGACGGTCAGGTCAAGCCGAACAAGCGGATCGACACGAAACTCTCGACGCCGCTGTTCACCTTGCCGCTCAATGCGATCGCCAGCCACGACGCGCCGACGTCGCTGGCGCAGCGCAACCTTCTGCGCCACCTGACCTGGGCCTTGCCGTCGGGCCAGACGATCGCCCGCCAGATGGACGTTGCCGCCCTGAGCGCGAACGATCTCGACGAACTGGCCGGATTGGGCGTCGGGTTCGAGCGGAACACGCCGCTCTGGTACTACGTGCTCAAGGAAGCCGAGGTGGTCGAAGAGGGTTTGCGCCTCGGCCCGGTCGGCGGCCGCATCGTCGGCGAGGTCTTTCTCGGGCTGCTGCGGGCCGACCCCGCCTCCTATCTGACCCTCTTGCCCAACTGGCGACCGACCCTGCCGACGCGCGCCGGCGCCGGCGGCCAGTTGGGCAATCCGACCGCGGACTTTCGCATGGTCGATTTTCTGACCTTTGCCGGCGTCGATCCCGATTCCCGCGGACAATAGCGAGGAGGCGGAAGGTTCGGCTCGCGCCGACCCGCGCAGCCCCGGCGCGGTGGCCGGGGCCGGCGGGTCGATCGGGCCGGCGTGGAGAGGGGGGCGTTCCCACGCCGTCCGCATCGCGCGGGATGCGGTCTGCTCTTGGCCGGCGCGTCGCGGGGGGCGCGCCGGTCGCGTGTCCGCGCGCCATCAGTCTCGACAATCTCACGCCGGGGCGCGTCCTCCAAATGAGCCAACTTCGGCGGGATGCTGAAGACGTCGCCCTGCCGTGAACGGCCTTGGTGATCACGCCGGCGCCGGCATGGCGTTCAGCCGAGTTGCACCCGCGGGTCGAGGAAGGAGTAGATCAGGTCGGTCAGCAGGTTGACCAGGATCACCAGCGCCGCGAAGACGAGCGTCGTCGATTGCACCACCGGGTAGTCGCGGGCGCCGATCGCATCGACCAGGAGTTGGCCAGCGCCGGGCAGGCTGAAGACGTTTTCGACGATGACCGTTCCGCCCATCAGGTAGCCGACCGACAACCCGAACAGCGTGACCGGCGCGATCAAGGCATTCCGCAAGACATGGCCGAGGACGACCATCCGCTCCTGCAACCCCTTCGCGCGCGCCGTCCGCACATAGTCCGAAGCCAGGGCCTCGAGGATGCTCCCCCGGAGCGACCGGACGAGCACCGGCGCGATGCCGAGCGCGATCGTCAGCGCCGGCAGGAAGAGATGGTGCAGGTGGTCGCGGAGATTCTCGCCGTAACCGGAAATCGGAAAAAGGCCAAGCCGGAGGCTGAAGACGATCAGAAACAGGATGCCGAGCCAAAACGCCGGCATCACCATCGTCACCATCAGCAGCGCACGCACGACCTGGTCGATCGGGCCGTCCTTGCGCACGGCCGCCAGGATGCCGAGCGGCAGCGACACCATCGCGGTCAGCACGGCGGCGTAGGCGATCAGGAAGAGCGAAACCGCGAGTCGGTCCTGGAGCAACGACAACACGCTGACGTTGAATTTGAGCGACTGGCCGAGGTCGAAATGGGCGAGGCTGGAGAGGTAGATCAGATACTGCTGCCAGAGCGGATGATCGAGCCCGAGCTGATGCCGCAGCGCGGCCAGCGCCTCCGGCCGCGCATGGATGCCGAGCATCGTCACGGCAGGGTCGCCGGGAATCAGGTGGATCAGCATGAAGGTCACGACAGTGACGCCGAACAGCACCGGCGCCATCTGAACCAACCGGTGGAGGATGTACCGACCCCAGTTCATCCCGCGGCTGCTTCCCGTTCCCGGCTCACGTTGGCACGACGTCTTCCCGGTTGGACGGGCGACGCGCCGGTCCTAGTGTTCGATCCAGGTTTCCTTCCAGACCCATTGCCCGGTGGGCGGCTGCTGGAAGCCGTGGACCTTTTTCGACAGGACGTCGATGTACGGCTTGTTGTAGAGGAGCACCATCACCGCGTCCTGGTTGAACAGTTCCTGAATCCGGAAGTACATCTGCTTCCGCTTCTCCGGGTCGAGTTCGGCGCGTCCCTTCGCCGCCAGATCGACCGCCTCCTTGTTCGACCACCCGGTATGAAACGCGTCGGATGTCTTCGGCTCCACCGCAAACGCGACGAGTTCGTCCGGGTCGATGATGTCGTTGGTCCAGTAGGTGCAATAGGCCTGGAACTTCTCGTCCGTGAAGTTGGAGTTGAAGGTGGTGAGCTCGGTCGGGGCGATCGTGACGTCGACGCCAATCTTGCTCCACATATCCTTGATCGCCGTCGCCACCTGTTCGATCTCGGCGTTGCCGGCGAGATACTGAAACTCGATCGGAAAGCCGCCGGCCACCTTCGATTTGGCGAGATATTGCTTCGCCTTGTCCAGATCGTACGGAAAGCCCGGCAGCGTGTCGTTCCAGTAGAGCGCCCCCTTCGGCATGAAACTCGTCGCCTCGTTCCCCTTGCCGAAGAGCGCGACCTGGATCAGCGTCTGTTTGTCGGTCGCGTAGTTCAGCGCCAGGCGCACGTTGACGTCGTCGAGCGGCGCGGCCTTGTGGTTGAGCACGACGTACTGGGAAAACGACGAGGGCAACTGCAAGACCTGGAGCGTCGCGTCGGCGGCCAGATCGTCGACCCGACCGGTCGGCACGTTGAAGATGCCGTCGAGGTCGCCTCCTTGCAACTGCAAGATGCGGGTGTTGTCGTCCGCCACATAGGGAACCCGGACCTCGTCCAGATACGGCAGCCCGGCATCCCAGTAGTGCGGGTTTTTCTTGAGGAGGACGTACTGCCCTTTCTTGAACTCGACGAACGTGAACGGTCCGGTGCCGTTCATGTCGGTCGCCACGCGCTTTTCGTCGGCTTTGGCCCACGCCTCGGGCATCACGGAGCAGTTGAACATCGCGATGTCGGCCAGGAAAGGCGCCCACGGTTGACTGAGTTTGGCCACGACCGTGGCGTCGTCGGGCGCGGTCACCTCTTTCAGTGCGACCAGCGTGAACGTCCAGATGTTGGCCGGATCGTTTTTCGCGCGTTCCATCGAAAACTTGACGTCGCTCGCTTTCAGCGGCGACCCGTCGTGGAACGTGACGCCCGGCCGCAAGTGGAACGTGTACGTCAGCCCGTCCTGGGAGCGTTCCCAGGCGGTGGCGAGCGAGGGCTGGAGTTCGGTCCCGTTCGGCGCGACCCGGAGCAGTTGCTCGTAGACGTTTTGCAAGAGCCAGATGTCGGCGTTGTAGAAGGTGGCGACCGGGTCGAAGATCACTGAATCTTCGCCCCGCCCAAACCGCAACGTGCCGCCGGGCGTCGGCGTCGCCGACTCGGCTTGCGCGCTCGCGTGGGCCGCGGCGGGACGCGCCCGGTAGGTCGTGAAGACGGCCGCGGCGACCGCCGGCGCGATGCCCAGCGCAGCCGCGCGCCGCATGAACGCGCGCCGGTCGATCTGGCCGTCCCAAATCCGTCGAACGAGCGAGGGGAGTTCATCCGCGGTCTGCGCGGGCGTTTGCCGAAGCGGGGTCGCCACGTCATCGCACCTCCGGACTGCCGCCGAAGCCGCGGCGCCGAACCGCCGCGGCCCGAACCCACTCGACCGAGTTCCGTCGATGACGGGCGCCGTGGCCGTTCGCATCGTCGGCAGGCGCGCCATGGCTTGCCCTTGCCGATTCGCCTGGCCCATCGTGCTCGGTCGAATGCCGGCAGTATATCGGGCGCGGATCAGTCCTGCACCGCAATGCGTCGCGGCTACGAGTAGCGCACCGCCCCGTACCAGCGCGAGGAGTAGTAGTCCGAGTTGAGGTCGCTGACCACCACGCCGGTCTGCGGGTTTTCGGCGTCGACGAACTGTCCCTTGCCGATGTAGATGCCGACATGCGACAGCCCGGGCCGGAAGGTGTTCTGGAAAAAGACGAGGTCGCCCGGTTGCAGATCGCTGCGGTCGATCTTCTGGCCCATGTCGTACTGGACGAACATGTCATGCGTGATGTTCAGCCCGAGCGTGTGCTGGATGACGAACATGGTGAAGCCGGAGCAATCGAAGGCGTTCGGTCCTTCCGCCGCGTCGACATAGGGATAGCCGACGTACTGGAGGGCGTAGTTGGCGACTTGCTGGCCGGCAGCAGCGTTTCCGTCCGACGCGGCACCCGGTGTGGCGTCGTCGGCTGCAGCGGCCGGAGTTGCGGCATCTCCAACAGTCGGTGGCCACCAGGTGATCGACGAAGCGCGCAGGTAGCCGGGCGACCCGTTGCAGAGCACCGGCTGCCAATCGCCGATGGTCCGGCCGATGACACCGACCTGGGCTCCTTCCGGGAAAACGGCGAGCACGGGCGAGCCGATGTCCATCTGGGCGTGACAGGCCGCCCCTTCCGAGCCGACGATCCAGACCGTGTCGATGACGGCGGGCGACGACCCGTCCGCGGGCGCGGTCGCCGCTGGAACTGAAGTCGGGCTCGGCGTCGACGCGGGCGGTGGTTCCGTCGGGACGTCCGTGGCGGCCGGCGGCTCGGTCGGGATGTCCGTGGCAGCGGTCTGATCGGCCGGCGCGGCGGTCGCCGCCGCCGTCGGCGTGGCCAGCTCGCTCGCCGGTGGCGCGGAGTCGACCGGCGCGGCCGGGGCCGTCGGCGCGTCCGTCGGAATCGCGGTCGGCGCCGCTGATTCCGTCGACTCGGGCGTGTCGCTCGGGATCGGCGCCTCGGTCGCTGCCGGATCGGTCGGCGCGGGTTCGGCAGCCGCCGATTCGGTGGTTACTGATTCCGTCGGCGCCGGATCGGTCGCCGCCTTCGTTCGTTTGTGCTTCGAGTCGCGTGCCGCAGGCGAGGCATCGGCCGCGGGCGCCGTTTGCGCCGCGTCGGCGGACGCCGGGGCCGGGACCGTGGCCGGCCGTTCGTTCCCGCCGGCCAGAGCCGGCGCCTGAAGCAGATGCGCCAGCAGGATGCACGCCGCCAGCGCCGCCCAAGGCGCTCGCCGCGCGCGTCGCCACGCCGCGTTCACCGTCCCTCCCGGTTTCCCGCCCGATCCGTCCCCCGTCGATCCCGCGGTTCGGGCTGCCGCTCCCCAAGGCGTCGAAGGCGCGCCGTGTTTGACGACGCCTTGCATTGACCTTAGCAACGATTCCGGAAAGCGTCAAGGTCGATTGATTATTTTGCGTTGTGACAATGCGTCAACTTCCTAGCATATTTCAGATGGATTTGAATTGGCGATCGATCGCGCCGCGGCGATCCGACGAGAGCGAGCCGCTATTGAAACCCCGCGCCCGAACGAAAGGCCGAGGAGATTCCCCGGCCTTCGTCGTCGTGAATGTTCGGGATCGTCGTTGCGCGGCAGCGATTCCGCATCTGATCCCGGAGGCCCGGCGAACAGGTTTTCGATCGGAGGCCACGCGGCAGCGTCCACCGCGGGCGCGCTCTACCGGGAGATCGGGATGGCGCCGAGTTGTCGAAACAACCCCAGGCGATCGTATTCGACCCAGTCTTCCGCCAACTTGCCCCCGGCGAAGCGGGCGATGATGATGACGCTCCAGGTCACGGCGTGACCGCTCGCGGCGATTCCCGCCCAGGTTCCGCGCTGGGTGGCCCGCCACACGCCGCGCCAGACGGCTCGGTCTCCCGCGACGAACAGATCGTCCAGGGTGTAGGCCGCGTCCGGGAAGGCGGCGAAAAAGCCGACCATCCCTTCGCGCCAGGCCGGCAGGCCGCGCAGGGTCTCCTGCCCCATCCAGTGCGAGACCAAATCCGGAACCCAGTACTGGTCGAGCCCGTCGAGATCGTGGCCGTTGAAGACGGCGGCGATGTACTGACGAATCATCGCTTCGTACTGGGAAGGAGTGGCCTCGCTCCTGGTGGGGGTCGTCATGGCGGTGTGCTCCTGAACGGAACCGCGCTTGTCGGCGAGCCGGCTGACTCCCGAGCAGGCGGCTGCGATCGGCGTGGGATGCGGCGGACTCGGCTACGACGCCGCGGTTGGCCCCTCCGCCGGGAGCGCGCCCATTTGCCGCAGTTGCCCGAGCACGTCCGAGGCGACCCACGTCTCCGCGATGCGGCCGTCGGCGATCCGGTAGATGAAGACGCCCGGCCAGCGCAGGCGCCGCCCCGTCGGGGGATGCCCACGGTACGTGCCCTGCTGCGTGCCGGTCGCGGTATAGCGCACCACGACCCGATCCCCGCTCGTGATCACGTCTTCGATGGCGTGCTGGTAGTCGGGGAAGGCGGCGTGCCAGGCGCGGGCGCTCTCTTTCCGCGCCGCGACGCCGTGCTGCTCGGAACCGTCGGAGCGATGGTGGACGTGGTCGGGGGCGACGAGCGCGTCGACCAACTCGACGCGCTGACCGTCGAGGACGTCGGCGATGAAGCGGCGAGCAAGAGCTTCGTTCTCCTCCATCGGGCTGCCTCCTGAGCGGCCGGGGACGGCCAGGACAACTCCCAACCGACCGCCGGCGCCGTCCGCTGGGCTGCGCGGCGCAGTATAGCCGCCGGCCGTATCCGGGAAGGCGACCGCTGAGCGGGTGATAGGATGCTGCGCAAGGATCATCGTCTATTGGACTCGGCGCCGTCGGCCCTCGCCGCTCGGAGCGCGCTCCGACAACGGGCGACTGGCGGCGCAGCCGGCTCCTTCCGCAGCCGCGTCGATCGTTTCCGGGAGGCGGGCCATGGAGATCGTCAATCCGGTCGTCAAGCGCTGGCAGCAAGACGCCGCCGCCGATCCGGACGCGTTCTGGGCGCGGGCGGCGGCGCGCCTGCCCTGGTTCCGGCCGTGGGAACGCGCCTTCGTCTGGGACCCGCCGACGTTTCGCTGGTTCGTCGGCGGCCTGACCAACCTCAGTTACAACGCCCTCGATCGGCACGTGACGGGAGGCCGGGCGGGACATGCCGCGCTCATCGCCGCCGACGAGCGCGGCGAGCGCCAGGCCGTCACCTACGCCCAGTTGCTGGCGGGCGTCCGCGCCATCGCCGCCGCGTTGCGCGGCCTCGGCGTGCAGCGGGGCGACCGGGTCGCGATCTACATGCCGACGATCCCCGAAGCGATCGCCGCGATGCTGGCGACGACCCGGATCGGCGCCATCCATCTCGTCGTCTTCGCCGGCTTCGGCAGCGGGGCGCTGGCCGAACGGATTCGCCTCGCCGGCGCCCGCGTGCTTCTGACCGCCGACACGACCTGGCGCAAAGGCCGCGATGTCGATCTCTGGGGGATCGCCGCCGAGGCGCTGGACGACCCGGACACGCCAATCGAGCACGTCGTCGTGTTGCCGCGACGAGCGGCGCCGCCCACGCTCCAGCCCGGGCGTGATCTGACCTGGGACGAGTTTCTGGCGCGCGGCCGAGGGAATTCGGACGCGCACGAGGTGATGGAAGCGAACGAACCGGCCTACGTCCTCGCCACCTCCGGCACCACCGCCGAGCCGAAACTCGCCGTTCACAGCCACGGCGCCTACCAGGTCGGCATTCACAGCATGGGCGAATGGTGCTTCGGCTTGCGGCCGGACGACGTCTGGTGGTCGACCTCCGACATCGGCTGGGTCGTCGGCCACAGTTACATCGTCTACGCTCCGCTCCTCGCCGGCTGCACGACGATCGCCTACGAAGGCGCGCTCGACCACCCGGACCCGACCACCTTCTACCGGATCGTCGCCGAACATCGCGTCACGGGCATCTTCACGGCGCCGACGGCGGTGCGGATGCTGATGGCGCACGGGACCGCGCCGGCCCGTGACCACGACCTCAGCGCGGTCGAGCGGGTCGTCTGCGCCGGGGAGCCGCTCAACGCGCCCGCCTGGGCTTGGCTCCAGAAAGAGGTCTTCGGCGACCGGGTCCCGGTCATCGACCACATGTGGCAGACCGAAACCGGCGGGCCCGTCTTCGGCAACCCTTACGGCATCTCCTTGTTGCCGATCAAACCCGGCTCGGCCGGCATCCCTCTGCCTGGCGTTTTCGCCGACGTCCGGACGCGCGAGGGCGAGCCGTGTCCCGTCGGCGAAAAAGGCATCGTCGTCCTGACGCGGCCGTTTCCGGGGTTGACGCCGACGATCTGGGGCGACCCCGATCGCTACGCCCGCGAGTACTGGCAGCGCATCCCGGGCGTCTATTTCACCGGCGACGCCGCCTCGGTCGACGCCGACGGCTACTACTGGTTCAGCGGCCGGGCCGACGAGATCATCAAGATCGCCGGCCACCGGATCGGCACGATCGAAGTGGAGACGGCGTTCCTGCGTCACCCAGCGGTGGCCGAAGCCGGCGTCTGTGGGCGCCCGGATGATGTCCGCGGCGAGGTCGTCGCGGCCTTCGTCGTCGTGCGCGCCGGGCACGAGCCGTCGGCGGACTTGCGGCGCGAATTGATCGCCACGGTACGGCGCGAACTGGGACCGGTCGCGGTCATCGGGGAGATCAATTTCGTCCGCCTGCTGCCGAAGACGCGCAGCGGCAAGATCATGCGCCGCGTCTTCAAGGCGGTCTGCCTCGACCGCGATCCCGGCGACATTTCGACGATCGAAGACGCGGGATCGGTCGATGAGGCCCGCGCCGCCTGGCGGCAATTGCAAGCGGAACTCGCGCCTGAGGCCTGAGCCGGCCACGCGGGATGGATCGG
>JAICJJ010000254.1 GCA_025928535.1 Thermomicrobiales bacterium | reverse complement strand
CGATTTTCCCAGGCGAGGACTCGCCATCCGCCGGAGTGCGCGGCCGGGGCCGCTGGCCACGAAGCGCACGGCGGCAAAGAGCAGGGGAACTGTCAGGAAGAGCGCCGCCCGGTACGCGACCGCCGCCACCAGCACCGCCGTCGCATCGACCCCTTGCGCCCGCGCCACCCCGACCATCAACGCTTCGCGCACGCCTGCCCCGCCGGGCAACGGGCTCAACATGCCGACCAACACCGGCAGCCCGATCAGTCCGATCACCAGCATGGCGTCGGCGCGAACGCCGAGCGCTCCGAGCAGGAGCCAGAACACGACCGCCTGCACCGCCCAGTAGCCGATCGTCAGCAGGAGCGCTTCAGCCGCCCGGCGCGGTTCCTGGATCGGAAACCGGCCGAGTTTGGCGAGTCCATCCTTGACGCGCCGCCGGGCGCCGCTCGAACGCCAAAGAATCAGAGCCACTGCCGCCACGCCAGCGAACAGGACAGCGCCCGCGATGCCGGCTTCGCGGCCATCGCGAACGACATCGTGGAGCACGTCAAAATCGCCGAAGGCCAGCCAGGCCACCGCCAGCGCGCCGAGACAGGCGACATCGAGCAACGCTTCCCAAATGACGACGGCGCCGCTGGCCCCCGCCGAAAGGCCGAGATCCCGCTTCGTCAGCGCGGCGCGCGTGGGAACCGCGAGACCGATCGGCGCCGCGTAGTTGACGATGACCGACGTGAGAAAGAGTTCCGCCGCCTTGCGCAGGCGCGACGGCGCGCCGACCATCCTGGCCAGGGCGTCCCAGCGCACGCACTGCAACACCGGGCCAACGGCATAGAGCGCCAGCACGCCGACAATGAACGCCGGGTCGATGCGCCGCAGATCGGCGATGATCTCCGCTGACCGTCCTTGCTTCCAGACCAGCGCCAACGCCAGACCCAGGCTGACGAGGAAAATGATCGGGGTCGGAATGTGGATCAGCCAGCGAAACATCCCCCGCAGCCGCCCGCTTCCTGGCTCCGCCCCGTCTGCGCTGCGTCCCGTCTCCTGGTCGCTCATCCTGGCCCTCGTTCCCCTCCGCGATCGCGGCGGGGCGATGCTTCACACTATACAGGTCGCGCCGGATCCACCATCACGCAAGACGCTACTTGCTCTTGGTTTTCTTCCCGCTGCGCTCTGCCGATGGTTGCTGCGGCGTCGCGCGCCCCTTTTCCGGTTGGGCCGACTTGGTCGGTTTGGCTTCGCGTGGGCGCTCGGCCGCCGCCGTCGGCGTTCCCGACGGCGCCGACTGCTGCGGGATGAGGGCGAGCGAAACGAGATGATTCTGGTCGGGCGCGATCAGAATCGACGCGACGCGCGCGGCGGCGGGCACGGCGAAGCGAAGTTGCATGCTCCGCGATTGACCAGGGGCGAGATCGATGTCGCCGGCCGCTGGCGCGGCCGGCGCGCGAGTCTTGCCGGTTCGTTCGGCGCCGCGCGCTCCGGGCGTCGCCGCCGCCTTGGCTCCTTTCGATTCGGTCCGCTTCGGCGAACGCTCGGCGCGTTTGCTGCTCGCGGGGGTCGCTGCGGGCGCGGTCGCCGGCGCAACCGCCGGGGTTGCGGCATCCACTGCCGCCTGATGCAGCCCGCCACTGGCATCGCGAACGCGAAACATCGAAGGCGCCAGCCGCAACGGCGCCGACGAAAGATTCTGCATGCCGATCGTCGCGTCGACGTAGCGTTCCCCCGCCGGAGCCTTGCCGGCGGCCGGGTCGGTCAATTGCAGCGGGACGAAGCGCGCCAGTGGCCGCCCATTCTGATCGAAATAGACCATGCCGCTCGTCGGCGCGCTGGACTGATGGTCGGTTCCGCTTGCGGCGGCGCCCTTCTTACCGGGCGCGGCCTGTCCGCTTGCCTTCGCGAGTTTTTTGACGCTTTTCGCGACCAACGGCTTGGGCGCGTTCGCCGTCGGCGTCGCCGCGCCGCTCCAGGCCCGCCACAAAACCGTCGGAATCGCAACCGCGAGCACGATCGCCGCCACGGCGGCGATCCATCGAAGCGATCGTCCCTGCACGTCCTCCCCTGACCGGATGCTCGCTCCTCCCTCCGAGCAGCGGCATGCGGGCGGCATCGATGACGCTCCGAAGGCGACATCGCCGGCGCCAAGCCAGTATAGTCATGGCGGATCACACGACCACCGGTCGCCGGAACCGGTTCGAGACCATCGAGGGAGTGAAATGGATTCATCCGTCGCCGTTCCGTGGCGGGGTGGCGCCGCGGCGCGGGGCGCCGCACGACGCAGCCTGGCGACGGCCTGGGCCATGGCGCCGCTGGTCGTCGTCGGGTTCCTGCTGCGGCTGGCCGTGGCCGACCGCTTTCCCCAGCATGTCGACGAAGGCAACATGCTGCTCGGCATCCAGACCGTGGCCAATCGCGGCTGGCCGTTGCTTCCCTCGGACGTTCTCTACATCCACGGCGCGACGATTTCGTATCTCCTTGCGCCGCTGGCCAAACTTGGCTTGCTCGACTATCTCCACCCGCTGCCGATGCGGATTCCGAGCGCGATTTTCGGAGCGGTCGCGGTCTACCTGACGTATCTGCTCGGCCGCGCCATCGCCGGAATGCCCGGCCCCGCCCTGTTCGCCGCCCTGCTTGTCGCGGTCGATCCGCTGAACGTGCTCTGGGGCGGTTTCGCCCGGATGTACGCCCTGCTCCAGGTGCTGATCCTGGTCGCGACGATCGTCTTCCTGCGCGCCCTCGTCGTGCTGGACGACGCGCCGAGCGAAGGCGAGCGCCGCGCCCGGCCCTGGCTGATCGCGTTCGTCGTCGCCTTCTGGCTCGCCATCTTCACGCAAGTCGTCGCGGCGCTCCTCTGGCCGGTGTTCGCGCTGGTCGCCATCGTCCTCTACGGCCGGACGCTCTTCACGTCGCGCCGCGGGCTTTCGGTCGCGCTCGTCGTCTCGGCGCTGGCGCCCGTCGCGTTTCTCGCCCTCAGCACCTTCGTCGGCTACGGCAGTTCCACCTCGCGCGCCCAAAAAGGCAGCGCCCTCGGCGGCGACACCGGCTTTCTGGGCGACGACGCGCTCAATTTCGAACGCATCTTGCGCCCGATTCCGCGCGGGTTTCTGGCGCTCTACGACAACGGCCTGCTCTCGCAGTTGATTCCGTACGTCATCGCGATCGTCTCCGGCGTCGCCCTCGGCCGCTTCGTGCTGTCGCGACGACAAGCCGGGGAGGCCGTCGATGGGCGCGCCATCGGCATTCTCCTCGTCCTCTTCTGGACGCCGATGGCGGCCTTCGCCTTTTTCGTCGACGAGCAGAAGCCCCGCTACCTGCTCGACGTCCTGCCGTTCGGCTACGTCGTCGTCGCCGCGGCCGCCGCCGCGCTCGGGTCATTTCGGCCGGCCGCGGCGACGACGATCGGCACGCGCTGGGGCGGTCGCGTCGTCGCGGTCGCGCTCGCCGTGCTACTGCTCGCGCGCGACGCGACCGGCCTCTGGACGCTCGACGCCTGGGGAACCCAGCAAACGCAGGCTGGTTACGGCCTGGCGCTCGACTATGTCGCCACTCACCGCGCGCCGGGCGATTGGGCCGTCGTCGGTTCGACGCCGGAAGCCTATCTGGTGCTCGGCGACAACGGTCGGGAGCTCGCCTACGGCGGCGTGCTGGCGCGGCCGGGCTCCGGCAAGCAGACGAGCGCGACGAAGATCGACGACTGGGTCGGCTGGAGCGTGCTCGACACGGTCCCGGCAATTTGCGCCTATGCGCGGGATCATCCCGGGTCGTGGTTCGTCCTCAGCAACAACCGGCTGGCCGCCGGCAAGCCGACGACCGACGCGACGGTGGGCGTCACCGCGGAACAATTCCACACGGCCGACGGTTATCGCGCGCTCCGCGTCTTGCCGGCGTCGCAGTGGAACGAGCAGGCGACCCGGCTTTGCAAATCGGGCCGCTAATGCGCTTGGCGGCTGTCAACACGCGCGATGCTATCCAACGGTCGGGGCACGGCACGCCGTGCCCGATCGGCCACAGGCCGATAGCCCTGGTTGCCTAACCGAGTTGTGGTCCTGCGGACCACAGGGCACGACATGTCGTGCCCCGACCGCCGCGAATGATGTGTCGTCTCTCGCGGGCCTCGGCTTCAGGCGAGCGAGTCGATCAACATGCCAGCGGCGTCGAACGCGATCGGCCGCGGCTCGTCGAGCGGTTCGACCCGGCCCGTCGCCAGCAATTCCTGCAGCATCGGCTCCGACGCCCAGAACGTTTCGACATGCTTGGTGTCGAGAATCCGGACGATCCGCGCCGTCTCCGGCGTCGTCTTGAGGCAACAGGCGAGCGCGACAAAGAGCGCCTGACGATCGTTGTCGACGGTGATCGGAATGCGGGCGCCTTGCGGCGCTTTCGCCGTGATCATGTTCATGTAGGTCGCCTCCGGGTCCATCTTGTCGATCGCCTGGCGCAACGCGACATCCGCCATGCCGATGCCGGTGGCGTTGCCCGAGGTGTCGTCGGTCAAATCGCGAACAACCATGCGCTGAACGTACGGCCGCACCGGTTCTTCGGTCGGCGGCAATGCGCCCGCGACATCGCGATTGATCACGTTCGGATCGGCGCCGTCGCCGCTGATGTCTTTCCCGATCCGATCGACCAGCAGGACGTCGATCCGTTCGCCCGGCAACCGGCCGAGCCGCTCCCGGGCGATGCGGAGCAATTCCTGCTCCCGGTCCCAGATGCGCGCCGCCGGCACGGCTTCGACCTGGGCCAGACAACCGTAACCGTTTTCGATCAAGGCGAGCCCGAACGGAATGTTGACGCGGGTCAAGGTGAAATTGGCCACCGCCGGGATCAGGTGGTGAAACTCGCCCATCCCTTGCGAATGGAAGAAGTCGGCGCCCTTCTGCTTGCCGAGCCCGATCGCGATCATCTTCATCAAACCGGATTCGACCGGGCCGCGGAAATCGGTGTGCGGCTTGACCCGGCCGACCGGGATGACCGCGTCGGCTTCCCAGGCGTTGCGGTCGAACCAGACCGGCACGCCGTCTTCGACTTCGCCCAGATGGACCGTATCCATGCTGGAGAGAATCGGGCAGCCCATCGCCGCTTCGGTGACGCCGTAGTGGGCGATCATCGCCGCCTGCCCCTCGGCGGTCGCGCCGGCATGACTCCCCATCGCCGGCACGATGAACGGCTGGGCGCCGCGCCGCTTGACTT
>JAICJJ010000208.1 GCA_025928535.1 Thermomicrobiales bacterium | reverse complement strand
GCGCCGCTACGGAAGCACGACGATGCCGGGATTCGAGCGGTTGGACTCCACCGCGCCGTAGCCACTGGTCACGTCCCAGGAAACGGCAGAGTCCACGATCGCATGCAGCGCTTCTTCCTGCATGCCGCCCAGATCGCCGTCGCGCAACGCATCGAGGGCGGCGGCCACGCGAAGCGGGTTGACCTGGGCGGGAGGATCGACCGGACTGGCCGGGAAAAGGGATGTGACTTCGGCCCGGTTGGCTTCGACGGAGCCGTAGCCGCTCGCGACGTTCCAGTCGGGAATGGCGGGGTCCGCGAAGCGCGCCGGAGACGCGGACGCGATGCCCAAGGGGGCGAAGAGGATGCCGGCGAGCGCCAGCGCGAGGCTGGACGACGGGATACGCGAACGAAACGTGCGCAACATGGCGATCTCCTTGTGCCGCTGGCATGGACGTATCGCAGAAGAGCGGCGCGGTCCGCCGGCGCCGGGGCGAACCAAACCGTCAAGCAACGGAACCCGGCCGATCCGGGTTCGGGCGGACGGCCTGTTGGCCACGTCCTGACCCGGTTCCAGCATCGGTCCGCCGCCGCCCCCCGGCCATACGCAGTGGCCACGCATCCCACACGCAAGATGGCGCACCATCTCGAACGGGAAACGGTTCAGCCGCTCAGCGTCGTCACGGACCGCGAATGCGGAGCGCGACGTCGAGGCGCGCGTCCGCGCCCGGCGTCTTGCGTCCCGGACGCAGTCGGCGACCGAACGAGATTTGGATCAGCGTTCTTGCATGTCGTCAGCGCGGCGACAACGGCGTCGTTCCTGCCGGCGCGAGTTTGGCCGTCGCGCTGCCGACGAGGCACGGAGCGAGGCAGACGTTCTGATCCGGCGAGCAGCACGTGCCGCCGCCACGGACGCAGACCGCGCCCGGTCCGAGATTGGCGCAATCGTCGCTCGTCGTACATGACCCACAGGTGTAGGTCGCCGTCCCCTGAACGCAGCGGGTGTCGCCCTCAGTGGTCGCCACGCAGATGCACGGCGCGGCGCCGACGCCGCCGCAGACATACGCGGAGAAGTTGCAACTGTCGGCTCCGGTCGGGCAGGCGCCTTGGCCGAGCACGCAGGCGCCGCCGGCGCATATGCGCCCCTTCGGGCAGCACGTCTTGCCGCAGCGGCGATCGGATGGACAGCCCGATTTGCGCTTGCGCTTGCCACGCGCGTCCGCGTCCGTCGCCGAGGCGGCGCCGGCGCCGGCCGTGGCCGCGGCGAGCAGCAGTCGCAGCGCTTGCCGCCGGTTTGCCGGTTCTGGACTGAACGATCGCGTCAGAGCATCGAAGCGAGACTCATCCATACGGCGACCTCCCTCGCGTCGCGCTGCAACGCGGGCAGTTGCTCTCCCGGCCTCGCCAAAGATCATCGTAACACGATGTTTATGGACGTCCAGCCAAGTCGCTTTGCGTCACGTGGCGCCGCTGGCGGCTGCGACGGTCAAGAAACGAAGCGCGCGTTCGCTACCGCCGGGCCGAGACGCCATGGCCAGCGGAGGCGCCGACGATCGGCTCAACCGGTTCATTGGAGCCGCCTTCGGCTGACCGCGTTGGCCGAGCCGGCTCCGGCGGTTCGATCGCCGGCGCCGCCGGACCGCCTTCGGAGAGATCGATGCGCGGCACGATGCGATCGAGCCAGGCCGGGAACCACCAGTTCCAATGGCCCAACAACTGCATCGCCGCCGGCACCAGGATGAGCCGGACCAGCGTCGCGTCGATCAGCACGGCGGCCGCAAGCGAAAAGCCGAGTTCCTTGACTTCCCGCAAGCGAGCGAAGGTGAAGGCGGCGAAGACGACGACCATGATCGCCGCCGCTGAGGTGATGACGCCGGCAGTCCGTTCCAACCCGCGCCCGACCGCGATCCGGTTGTCGCCGGTCCGCTCCCATTCTTCCTTGATCCGCCCGAGCAGGAAGACTTCGTAATCCATCGACAAGCCGAAGAGCACGGCGAAACTGAGAAGGGGTAGATACACCTGCGTCGTGCCGGTCGCCGTGAAATCGAAGATGCGCTGCCCGTAGCCTTCCTGGAAGACGACGACGAGCAAGCCGTAGGCGGCGGCGATGCTCAGGCCGTTCATCAGGATCGCTTTCAGCGGCAAGACGAGGCTGCGGAAGACGAGCGCCAGGAAGAGAAACGACATCGCGACCACCAGACCGCCGACGATCGGCAACTTGTGCTGCGATTCGGCGGTGATGTCGACGATCTGCGCGCTCAACCCGCCGACCATCACGGTGGCGTTCGCGCTCCCGGTCGTGCGCGGCACGATCTCGTTGCGAATCCGCTTGACGAGGGTGAGCGGCCCCGGCGAATCGGGCGACCACTTCGGCACCGCGCTGATGATGGCGATGTCCCGGCCATGATCGAAGTTGACCAGATCGCTCAACGCCGCGACCGCTTGCGGGTAGCCGGCGGCGAGGTCGAGCGTCGCCGCCGTGTGATTGCCGGCGAAGCGGTCGAGCACGTCGGTCACCGAGACGACGTCGGCGACCGCCCAGTCTTCTTTCAAGGCGGCGCTGAGCCGGGCGATCGCGTCGAGATCGGCATCGTTCAGCGCGCCGTGCCGGCTGACGTAGGCGATCTGGACGGGGGAGAGGCGGCCGGCGTTGAATTGCTGCTCCAGAATTTCGCGCCCGGTCCCGGCCGAGCGCGGGCCGACCCCCTGGGTGCCCGTGTCGAGCGACAATTTGAGTTGAGTGACGGGAAAGGCGAGGAGCAGCAAGAGCGCCGTCGTCGCCAGCGCCCAGCGGCCCGGGTGCGCCATGATCGCGTGCGCCCAGCGCGCCCAGAAACCGTCGCCGCGCGGTCCGTGGCCGGGGCGTCGCCACCAGGGCAACCGCAATCGTTCGACCCGGCGGCCGAGGATGGCGAGCGTCGCCGGCACCAGCGTCAAGGCGCCGATCACCATCACGGCCACCGCCGTCATCGCCCCGATCGCCAGTTGCTGGAAGATCGGCGCGCGCACCAGCAGCAAACCGGCCAGTGAAAGAAGGACGGTCGTCGCCGACGCGAAGACGGTCTTGCCGGCGGTCGCGAGCGTCGTCGCCACCGCTCCGCTCGGGCTCTGGCCGTGGGCGATTTCTTCGCGAAAGCGGGTGACGATGAAAAGCGAATAGTCGATCCCGACGCCGAGCCCGATCATCGTGGTGATGTTGGGCACGAAGAGATTGAAGGTGGTCAACGACGACGCCGCGCCGAGCGCGCCGAAGGTGACCGAGACGCCGACCAACGCCAGCAGCAACGGCAAGCCGGCGGCGACGAGCGTGCCGGAGGCGATCAGCAAGACGACCAGCGCCAGCGGCAAGCCGAGCCGTTCGGCGCGGCCGAGGTCTTCGTGCTCTTGCGCCACGAGATCGGCGATCAGCGGCGACGAGCCGGTCAGGTAGACCTGCACCGCCGGCGTCGCCGCCGATTCGGCGGCGTCGGTCAGGCTCGGAACCATCGCCTGCCGGGCGGCGTTCGAGCCGTTGACGCCGACCACCGCCACCGCGATATGACCGTCTTTGGAAACCTGATCCTGGGCGCGGGGGTCGTACGGGCCGATGACGCCGGAAACGCCGGGAACCTTGCCGACCGCTTCGACCGCGTTTTCGATCGCCTGTCGAAATTCGGGATCGGTGGCGACGAGATCGCTCGACTCGAAGACGATCAGATCCTGTTCGGCGAACGGCTCGTCGAAACGCGTTTCGAGGATGTGTTGCACGCTGCCCGAATCGGAGCCGGAGACCGCGAGGGGCGGGCCGGTCAAGCGCTGCTCGAACCGGGGAGCCAGCCAAGCGCCGAAGACAACCAGAATCAACCAGACAACAACGACTTGCCAGCGCCTGGCGGCGATGACCGCGCCGAGCCGGTGGAAGAGGGAAACATCGTCGCCGGCTTCCGGCGTCAAGCGGGCAACCGGTCTGCGCTGACCGATGATCGCGGGTTCTCCTTCGATCGCCTCCGCCCCCGCCGGCGACGACATGACGGCAATCGGGTTCGCTCCGGACTCGGCGCGACGGCGTCGTCGCGCTCGTGTCCCTAATTCACTCTACGCTTCGCGCCGCGCTGCGGACCGCATCCTCGGGGCACGAATGGATACCAGGCGCGGCACGATGGTGTTGCCAATCCGGCAACGATTCAACATCCAGAATGCGATCGCGACGGCTCGCCCGTCGCCTCACCGCCCATGTCGGACACTCGCCGTTGCCTTCGCATACGAAGGGCGCGCCCGGCACGCAAACCTGCGCCCCGGGCACTTCCAGTATCGCATCAGATGAGCCATGACGGCGGCGATCCAATGCTACGATCGTCGCAATTCGCGGCGGCATGGCGGTCACGGACGACGCGCGAGTTGCGGAAGGAACGAACCATGGATGGACGGTTCGACCGATGGACATCGAGCTTGGCGGCGCGGTCCGGGCGACGCCGGGCGATCGGAGGGCTGCTCGGCGGCGCCGCGGGAACCGTGTTCGGCCAAGGCAGCGACGCCGCGACGACGAAGCGCGGCAAGACGTGCAATCGATGCCCGGCCCGCTGCGCTTGCGTTTGCGACGACCACACCTGCGTTTTCGGCGACTTCGCGACCGATCCCAACGATATCGCGGCCGTCTGCCAAAAAGCCTGCGGCGTTGCCGGCTGGAACCGCATCCAGGTCAGCAGATGTGCGTCGGGCAAGCAAGTCAACATGACCCCGGTCTGCATCTGGGGTCAGTCAGGATTGGAAGTGGCATCGGCGAACTGCCCTTTATAGTCGACGACCGCCGGGCTGCGCCATCTGTTCGCCTCCAAGGGGTGCGCACGAGCCGCGATCGAGTTCGGCACATTCGGGCTCGATGCGCGGCGGCGGGCTAGCGATCGAGCCGCGCTTCCGTCTCCGGATCGAATAAATGCGCGCGCCCGGGATGGAACGTCAGCCATCGCCGCTCGCCCATGTCGACCGGATCGTCGGCCGCGACGCGGGCGACCGCGTATTGGCCGCCGAGGTCGAGTGTCACCAGCCGTTCGTTGCCGAGATCTTCGACCACGAACACCTCGCCCGGAATCCCGCCGCCGTCGGCGGCAGGCGACAACTTCGCATCTTCCGGCCGCACGCCGAGAACGATCGTCGAGGGCGCGCTGCTCGAGGCTCGCAACCGTTGCGCGAGCGGCGGCGCGAGGTCGAATCGGACCGAATCCCGCGCCAACTGCACCCGGCCATCGACCGGCGCGACGTCGAACCGGAGCAGGTTCATCGGCGGGCTGCCGAGGAACCCGGCGACGAACATGTTGACCGGATCGGCGTAGACCGCTTTCGGCGGCCCGACCTGCTGGAGCACGCCCGTGTTCATGATCGCGACCCGGTCGGCCAGCGTCATCGCTTCCGCCTGGTCGTGCGTGACGTAGATCGTCGTCGTCGCCAGTTCCCGCTGAAACCGCTTCAATTCGCCCCGCGTGTGCAGCCGCAACTTGGCGTCGAGATTCGACAACGGCTCGTCCATCAGGAACACCGAGGGTCGGCGGATGATCGCCCGGCCGAGCGCCACCCGCTGCCGCTGGCCGCCGGAAAGTTGCTTCGGCTTGCGGTCAAGCAATTCGCCGATCTGGACGACGTCGGCCACGTCGCGCACCCGCCGGTCGATCTCGTTTTTGCTCAATTTGCGGACGCGCAGCGGGTAGGCGAGGTTTTCGTAGACCGAAAGATGGGAATAGAGCGCGTAACTCTGAAACACCATCGCGATGTCGCGAGCGCGCGGCGGCAGATCGTTGACGATCCGTTCGCCGATCCGGATTTCGCCGCCGCTGATCGATTCCAACCCGGCCAGCATCCGCAGCGACGTCGTCTTGCCGCAGCCGCTCG
>JAICJJ010000099.1 GCA_025928535.1 Thermomicrobiales bacterium | reverse complement strand
GCGTCAACATTTTGCGAAGAAGGATGGTAGGGGCACGGCATGCCGTGCCCGGTGGTCCGCAGGACCACGAACGGGTAGACCGGCACGAGCTTATCGGCCTGTGGCCGATCGGGCCCGGCATGCCGTGCCCCTACCTGCGCGGACGCCGCAAAACGTTGACGTGCACCCGGGCGACTCCGGATCGTTGCCAACGCCAAACCGGGCCGATAGACTGGCGCCCCGGTCGATCCGAAGCGGGACGAGCAGCGAAAGGGACACGGGCATGCTGGCGCTGAGCAAGGCGGACGTCCGGCGATTGGCGCCGATGCGGGTCGCCATCGAACTGATGAAGACGGCGTTCGCCGAATTGTCAGCCGGCCGCACGACCTCGCCGCTGCGGACGGTCATTCCCGTGCCGGATCACCATGGCGACGCGTTGTTCATGCCGGCGTTCGTGCCCGCCGCCAATGCACTCGGGCTGAAGGTCGTCTCCGTCTTCAAGGACAATCCCGCGCGCGGCTTGCCGTCGATTCACGCGCTCGTCAGTCTGGTCGACTCCGAAACGGGACAGCCGCTGGCGATCATGGATGGAACGTATCTGACGGCGCTCCGCACGGGCGCCGTATCCGGCGCGGCGACCGATCTCCTGGCGCGGCCCGATAGCCGGACGCTGGTCACGATCGGTTCAGGCGCGCAAGGGGTGACGCAATCGGCGGCGGTTTGCGCCGTACGCCCGATCGAGCGGATCGTCGCGGTCGACATCAACGAGGCGGCGCTCGACCGATTGCGCGAAACGATCACCCGGGAATGGCCCGATCTGCTCGACCGGCTCGAAACCTCAACCGACGCTTCCGTCGTGGCGGAAGCCGACGTCATCTGCACGGCGACCACGTCGCGGACGCCGGTGTTCGACGCCGCGCTGGTCCGCCCCGGCACGCACATCAACGCGGTCGGGGCCTACACGCCGGAGATGCAGGAATTGCCGGCGGAGATCGTGGCGCGGGCGACGGTCGTCCTCGACGCGATCGACGCGGCGCTCGCCGAAGCGGGCGATCTGATTATCCCGCTCGAACAGGGGCTCGTGAGCCGGATGCAATTCGACCGCGAACTTGGGATGGTCGCCAGCGGCGCCGCGCCCGGACGGACGTCCGCCGACGAGATCACCCTCTTCAAATCGGTCGGCAACGCCGTGCAGGATGTCGTCGTCGGCCGCTACGTCTACGATATGGCGGTCGCAGAGGGAGCCGGGGTCTCGCTCGACCTCGGTTGACTCGAACCGCGACCGGCCGTTGCGTCTGCTCGTCAGGGCCGGGGGAGCCGCGACACGCCGGCGCCACACGCCGCCGGCGACCATCGCTCAACTTCGCCTCCCTCGCCGGGTCAGCCGCTGCCGGAATTCACTGTTTGACGACCAGTTCGCGCGGAAAGCGGCAAAACGGCTTGGCCCCGCCCTCGGTCACCTGGAAGCACTCGCTGATCTCGATGCCCCAATCGTCGGCCCAGATGCCGAGGATGAGGTGGAGCGTCATATTCGGTTCGAGCTCGGTTCGATCGCCCGGGCGTAGGCTGATGGTGTGCTCTCCCCAGTCGGGCGGATAGTTGAGGCCGACGCTGTAACCGATCCGACTCTCCTTGGTGACTCCCTGCCGGGACGCGACGCTGCGCCAGGCCGCTTCGACCGCCTCGGCGCTGGCGCCCGGCGTCGCGGCGTCGAGGGCGGCCTGCAACCCTTCCAGAACGACCTGTTCGGTATCGCGCAGGCGCTGCGGCGGATCGCCAAGGAAAAGCGTCCGCGCCATCGGGCAGTGGTAGCGGTGGCGACAGCCGGCGAGTTCGAGGATCGTCGCTTCGCCGCGACGAAACGGCTCGTCGGTCCAGGTGAGGTGCGGGGTCGATGTCCCGATGCCGGTCGGCAAGAGCGGCACGAAGGCGGGATAGTCGCCGCCGTAGTCCTCAGCGCCGCGGATTTGCGCGGCGTAGATGGCGGCGACCGCGTCGCACTGCCGAACCCCCGGTTCGATCGTCTCCAAGGCTGTCTGCATGACCCGTTCGACGATGCGGGCGGCCTGCTCCATGTAGCGGAGTTCCTCGCGGCTCTTGATCGCCCGAATCCAGTTGACCAGGAGGGAGGCGTCGACGAAGGCGGCCTCGGGCAGGCCCCGCTCGAGCGCCGACTGCGCGGCGGGCGTGAAATAGTAGACGTCCTGCTCGGTCCCGATCCGTCCTCGCCCGAGGCCGCGTTCTCGCAGGTCGGCCGCGATCCAATCGTAGGGATGACAATCGCGCGACTGCACGTACTGGTCGGGATAGCCGAGCACGCGATCGGCGGGAAGGAACGACGTGCGCAAGCCGCCGTTGCGGTCCATGCCGCGGACGAAGCAGAGCGGAAGGTCGCTGTCGAGCGAGACCACGAGGCACTGCGGCGTGTAGAACGACCAGCCGTCGTAGCCGGTCAGGTAGTTCATGTTGGCAGGATCGGCGACGATCAGCGCATCGAGCCCGGTCTGCTCCATCCGCTGCCTGGTGCGTTCGATGCGCTCGCGATATTCCGCGATGGTGAACGGGGGCACGCTGCTCCTCCCGGCGATGTCGGACGAGTCTGGCTCCGGGAGGATACGCAATCGCGGCGTCGGCTGCCGCGAAGGTCGCGCCGTGGACGACAGCAAGCCGCCCCGGTCACGCGCTCGGCGGAAGCGGCGGCGATTGAATCGCGGGTCTCGTTCAGTCGGCGGCGACCGGCAGACCGGCTGGCCCATGAATCGGGCAGGCGCCGGCCGTACACTCACCGTCTTCGATGTGCGCCCGGAATTCGTCCGGATACATCTTCATCATCCCGAGCAACGGCATCGGCGCGACCTGGCCGAGGCCGCAAAGCGACAATTCGATGACGTGCGTCGAGGTCCGCTCCATCAGCGGCAGATCGTCGAGCGAACCACGCCCGAGCCGGATGCGGTCGAGGACCTCGACCAACGCCGGATTGCCGAGGCGGCACGGCACGCATTTCGAGCACGACTCGTAGCGGTTGAACGCCGTCAGGTAGCGGGCGAAATCGACCGCGCAGACGTGCTGATCGAACACCACGAAGCCGCCCGATCCGAGCATCCCGCCGATGTCGGTCAACGAGTCGAAATCGACGGGGCGGTCGAGAAATTCGTCGGTCAGCGGACCGGCGGAGACGCCTCCGGTCTGGATGCCCTTGAATTGATGGCCGGGCCGCATGCCGCCCCAGATGTCGTCGATCAGGGTGCGGAGCGTGACGCCCATCGGGACCTCGACCAGGCCGACGTGGTTGAGCGGTCCCTGGACCGTCATCAACTTCGTGCCTTTGCTCTTTTCGGTTCCGATCGAGGCGTACCAGGCGCCGCCCTTGAGGATGATGTCAGGAATGTTGGCGAGCGTTTCGGTGTTGTTGGCGACGGTCGGCCGCTTCCAGATGCCTTCTTCGACCGAGCGGGGCGGCTTGGTCCGCGGCTGGCCGCGCACGCCCATGATCGAATACATCAGCGCCGAGCCTTCGCCGCAGATGTAGGCGCCGCCGCCGGTGCGAAGCCGGAAAAAGACGTCCTTGCCGGAGCCGAGGACGTTGCGGCCGATCAGGCCGAGCGCTTCGGCGTCGGCGACCGCCTTGCGGAAGCGCTCGATCGCGAGCGGATACTCGCCGCCGATGTAGTTGTAGCCCCGTTCGGCGCCGACCGAGACGCAGGCGATCAGGATGCCTTCGAGAATCCGGTGCGGATCGCCTTCGTGAATGCGGCGGTCCTTGTAGACGTTCGGCTCGCCTTCGTGCGAATTGCAGACGACGAATTTCGGCGTCACCCGCGCCTTCCGGCCGCTTTCCCACTTGATGCCCGCCGGGAAGCCGGCGCCTCCACGGCCACGCAGGTTGGCCGCGGTCACCTCGGCGATCGCTTCTTCCTGCGAAAGATCGAACAGCACCTTGACGTAGGCGCTGTACGCTCCGCGGGCGACCGCGTCTTCGATCGAATCCGGATCGATGATGCCGACGTTTTGCAGGACGAGCCGTTGCTGATGCTTGAAAAACGGGTGATCATCCAGCGGCGGCACGCCATTGAACGCCTGGCTGCCACGGACGCCGATGGCGCGTTCTTCCAGACGGTCGGCGAGCAGCGTCGGCACGTCGCCCGGCTCGATGTGCGCGTAGACGATCGGCGGCTGGCCGGGACGCTTGATTTCGACCCATGGCTCCATCCACATCGCGCCGTTGCCGCTGACGCGGCGGACGACGGCGGACGTGCCGGCAAGCGCCTTCTGGCACGCCGCGAGCACGCGCGCAGCGCCTTTCGCCAGCGACGAACTGTCGACGCCGACGCTGACGACGAGGTTGTTCCCGTCCCAGACCTGATTCCAGCGGTCGGTCGCCGCCTGTTGAAACGCTTCGAATTCGTCTCGGGATGTCAGCCTAGCGACCATCTTCGCTCCCATGCGCGGCGTGCGCGGACTTCCAGCTTCCGCCGGCGGCGATGGCGCGCTGGATGACCTCGTTCAACTTTTCGGTCGTCAGTTCGCCATGGAAGTCGGCGTCGAGTTTGCAGATCGGCGCGCGATCACAGACGCCAAGGCAGCCGTTGACGACCTGGACGGTCAATTCGCCGTCGCGGGTCGTTTCGCCGTCGGCGACGCCCCAGCGATCTTCGAGTTCCTGAACAAGGCGTTGCGAGCCCATGACATAGCAGGCCATACCGTGGCAGAGGAGCATGAAGTGGCGGCCGCGCGGCTCAGTCCGGAAATCGGCGTAGAAGGTCAGCAGCGCGTAGACGCGGGTGGCGGTGGTGCCGAGATGCTCGGCGACGACCTCGGCCGCCGGCAGCGACACGTAGCCGAAATGTTCGTTGATCTCTTGCAGGGCGGCGAGGATCAGTTCCTGCGCTTCCTGGTGATCGCGCGGCTTGAAATGCGACAAGATTTCGCGGACGACGTTCAGGTCGATCTCGTCGCGTTCCGGATGCGGCGCCACATCTCGAAGCATCCAATCGGTGTCCGTCACCATTTCCCCCTGCGAGCCTGCGGCGACGCAAGCCAAGGCGCGCGAGCGATCGCCGCGACGCCGCCGCCGAGTATAGATTTGGGTCTGGAGGCCGTCAACGAAGTTGACGTTCCCTCACGCCGAACGAAAATAACGCCGAAAATCCCCATCGAAGTCGGCGAGGAATTCGTGCATCTCGATCACGTCGTCGATCGACACCGGGGCGCCGTCGGGCGCCTCGTCCGCTTCCGACATGATCTCGATGTCGGCGTCGGAGTCGTCGCGGCTGAGTTGCCGCAAGGCGAGTTGGGCCTGGTCGGGGTCGCCGTCGCCGAGCACCGCCGCCACGAAATTGCGGGCGTGGCACTCTTCGCAGGTGACGACCATCATCCACATGTCGGAACGCCGGGGGACGACCTGAATGTTCTCGGGGCCGAATGCCTGGTGGCAGACGGCGCAGCGTTCCATCCGATTCAGCACGATGCGTTTGATTTGCTTTTCAGTATCCATGGATGTGCCCGTGGCGGGCTGCTCTCCTAGTTTCCTTTCTTGCGATCGAAATCGTCGAGATCGAGCGAATTGATGAAATCGCGGAAGACCGACAGCCGCTCTTCGTCGACCTTGCCTTCCAGCGCGGCCGGTCGTTCGGCGCCCGATGGCTCGTCCTCCTCGTCGTCGTCTTCGGCGCCGAGCGTGACGCCCGCCCGCTCCATGACCGCCTCGTCGACCAGGATCGGCGCCTTGGCGCGGACAGCCAGGGCGATCGCGTCGCTCGGTCGCGAATCGATTTCGACTTCACGGCCATTTTGAGCGATGACGATCCGGGCGTAGAAGACGTCCTGCGACAAATCGGTGACCAGAATCCGCTCGACGTGGCCGCCCAGATCGCCGATGAGCGACCGCATCAAATCGTATGGCAAGGGGCGGGCCGCGGTGACGCCTTGCAACTCCATCGCGATCGCCTCCGCCTCGTACGCGCCGATCCAGATCGGCAGATGGCGCTCGCCCTCGACTTCCTTGAGGATCACGACTCGATGTTGGGTGACGAGGCTGACCCGAATGCTTTCGACGACGGTTTCGATCATCTGCGATCCCTCTTCGGCGGTCCTCGACCGGCCGGGAGGTGAAGACGTCGGGGTGTAATGCTCGGCGGCCCGGCGCGGGGTTGACGCTATCGACGGCTCGACCGTCCGACCGATGTAAGTCTACACCGCGCCGCCGGTCCGGGCCATGCCGATTGTGCCGGCCTGACAGATCAGCCGGCGGCCGCCGCGACGTCGATCCAGTGCGCGAAACCGGCAAAGGAGCGGGCTTCGAACGGCGTGGCGAGCGGCGCCCGCGTCGCCGAAGTGGGTGCCGGGGCGCTCGGAATGTCGGGATAGGAGTAGTGGGGGACGAAGCCGACCGCGTCGAGCGGCCAGTAGCCGACCCACGCCTTGCCGATGATCCGATCGACCGAGACGGGGCCGAACACGCGCGAATCGGACGAATTGCCGCGATTGTCGCCGAGAACGAACACGTCGCCGTCGGGCACGACGACGTCGCAATATTCGTCGCGTTGACAGCGCGTTTTCTGGTCGATGTAGGGCTCGGGCAGGGCGGCGCCGTTGACCATCACCGATCCGTTGTTGAAGGTGATGTGGTCGCCCGGCAGGCCGATGATCCGCTTGATGTATGGCTTCGGCGAATTGACCGGCGGGTCGAAGACGATGATGTCGCCGCGCTGCGGCGCCCCGAACAGGTACCACTCCTTGCCGCCGGCCGTCTGGTCGCCGGGGAGGAGCGCATCGACGGTGCTCGCGTCGAAATGAAAATACGCATTGCGGTCGACGAGCAGCATTTCCCGGTCTTGCAGATTCGGCGTCATGCTTTCGCCATCGACGCGAAAATTGAGCACGACGAGGCGAACGCCGAGAAAGATGATCGCGGCCAGGATCAGCGTTTCGATGACCTCGCGCAGGGCGCCGCTGCTGGAGGCGCTTTTTTGCGCTTCAGGCGCGGGCGCGGCAGCGATGGATTCGGGGCGCGGTCGAAACTCTTCGTTCGCCATCTGTTCCTCGATCGTCGGATGACCGTCCCGGCGTTGCGCTGGAAGGACGGCGACGTACGCAATGGCAGCAAAACGGGAGCGGAGCACCGCTCCGCTCCCGTCAGTTGGTCATGCCCGGCGCATCAGGTCCGCGAACAATCACTAAATGTCGTCGGCGCGAACCTGCTTTTCGCTCGACATGGTGACCGTGGTCGGCGCGTCGATGCCGCCGGTCGTCGTCGAAGCGGTCGAGGTCGACGCGAGCGTGTCGGTCGATTCCTTCTTGAATTCCTTGACGCCTTGGCCAAGCGAACGCGCCACTTCCGGAAGTTTGCCCGCGCCGAAGATGATCATCACGATCACCAGAACCACGAGCAGTTCTTGCCAACCGAGACCAGCCATTTGCCCTCTCCTCGCGCCCCGGCCGGCCCGCCGGTCAGGATTGTCGTGAAACGTCTCAAGTGTAGCAGCGCGGCCGTCCGCGCTGCCACCGCTACTGGACGACGCTGGCGACGATCGCCAGGATGACGAACAGCGCGGCAATGCCAATCGTGAACTGGAAGAGCGTCTTTTCGACGCCTCTCCGCGTTCGGTAAATCGAGCTCGTGTCGCCGCCGAACGCGCCGCTGAAAGACGAGCCTTTGGTCTGCAACAGGATGACCAGCGTCAGCACGATCGAGACGACGATCATTGCCAGGCTGATAGCGGTTTGCATCGAACGGAGCCTCTCATCGGGAGTCGTCGCCAGCGCGATCGCCAGCGGCGACGAAGCCTACCACCCGGCGGTTCGGGGCGGCAACGCGTGTCAACGGGCTGCGGCGTCCGGGATGGCGGCGATCCCCGGCAACTCGGCGCCTTCGAGCAACTCGAGCGATGCGCCGCCGCCGGTCGAGATGTGATCGATCCGGCCGGCAAGGCCCGCCCGCTCCAGCGCGGCGACCGAATCGCCGCCGCCGACGACCGTGAACGCATCCGCTGCGGCCACGGCCCGGGCGACGCCAAGGGTGCCGGCGGCGAACGGCGGCCGCTCGAACACGCCCATCGGCCCGTTCCAGAAGATCGTCCGAGCGGCGCCGACGCGTTCGCCGAAGCGGGCGACCGTTGCGGGGCCAATGTCGAACGCCGCGGCGTCCTCGGGAATGG
>JAICJJ010000496.1 GCA_025928535.1 Thermomicrobiales bacterium | reverse complement strand
GCCGCCCCCCCCCCCCACCACCCCCCCCCCCACACCCCCCCCCCCGCGCCCGACGGCCAATGCCGCAGAAGCCTGCGGCGGCCGGAGTCTCGTCGCGCCACGGCCTGGGCCTCGCCAGGCGGCGTGTTACGATCGGCGGCAGTCCGGAGCCGGCCGGAGGAAGAAAGGCGACACGATCTCATGTCGGAATCGGAACTCGACCGATTGCGCCATCCCGATGAGGCGCGGGCGACGATTTTCCGCCATTTGCGCCCGATGCCGGTCGAGCGCGCGCCGCTCGCCGAAGCGGTCGGTCGGATTCTCGCGGAAGATCTCGCGGCGACCGAAGACCACCCGCCGTTTCCGGCGGCGACGATGGACGGGTTCGCCGTCGTCGCCGACGACGGATCGCCGTGGCGCGAAGTGATCGGCGAACAGACGGCGGGATTCGTGCTCGACGCCGAGGTGACGCCGGGAACCGCGGTGCGCATCACCACTGGCGCGCCGGTCCCGCGCGGCGCCGACGCCGTGGTGAAGGTCGAAGCGACCGAGCCGGCCGAAGATCATGTGATCATCCTGCAGGAGGATGTTGCGGAGGGCGAGAACATCCGTCGCGTCGGCGCCGATTTGCGGCGCGGCGACGTGGTGTTGCGGCGAGGAGCGCGGCTCGGGCCAGCCGAACTGGGACTGGCGGCGGGGCTCGGCGTGTCGCCCGTTCCCGTCGCGCGGCGACCGCGCGTCAGCATTTTGTCGACCGGTGATGAATTGGTGGAACCGGGACAGCCGGTCGGCCCCGGCCAGATTCACGACGCCAACCGGTTCAGCCTGATTGGCGCCGTGCGGGAAGCGGGGGCCGAGATTGTCTGGTCCGGGAAGGCGCCCGACGATCGGGACGCCTTGCGCCAATTGCTGATCGAACGCATTGCCGCGAGCGACGTGATCCTGACAAGCGGCGGCGTGTCGATGGGCGAACTCGACCTCATCAAGCCGCTGCTCGGGGAATTGGCCACGGTTCATTTCCGCCGGGTGTTCATGAAACCGGGCAAACCGTTCAATTTCGCGACCGCGGGCGACGCGCTGCTGTTCGGCCTGCCGGGCAACCCGGTCTCGGCCCTCGTCGGCTTCGAGGTCTTCATCCGCCCGGCGCTGCTCGCGTCGATGGCCGCGACCCGAATCGACCGGCCGCGAGCGCCGGCGACGTTGCTGCAAGAAGCCGCGCCGACCGACCGGATCGAATTTCAGCGCGGCGTGGTTTCGGTCTCGGCCGACGGCCGCCTCGTGGCGCGAACGACCGGCGTCCAGGCGTCGTCGCGGCTGGCGTCGTTTCATGGCGCGAACGCGCTGCTGATCATTCCGCCCCGCGAAACCACCTACCAGGCCGGCGAGGTCGTGCAGGCAATGTTGCTGGCGCCGCCGCTCGGTCCCGAGCATGGCTGAAATCGGCGACTGGGCTGTTCATTCCTGTTCGGCGAGCGCCGCCGGGTCGTGGCCGGGTCGCAATTCCTTCCGGTAACGGAGATAACTCATGCGGACGGTCATGCCGGCGCGGCCGTAAAGTCGGGGCGCTCCGGTCAGGCTCTCGGCGTCGACGCTCAGCGCGGCGGTCCGCGATCCGCGCGATTGCAGCGCCGAAAAGAGGCTGTGGAGCAGCGCGAGGCCGATGCCGCGCTGGCGCCACGGCCGGCGGACGCCGATGACGTCGATCCAGCCTTCGTCCGCTGGCATGCGCGCCAGACCGGTCGCCGCGATCTCGTCGCCGTCGACGGCGAGCAGCCAGAGGGCGGGATCGAACTCGGGCGCCGTCGTCATCGCCGCGAAGCGGTCGAACGTGCCGCGCGGTCGACCCCACATGTCGCGAAAGGCGTCTTCGACCGCTTCGAACGTCGCCCGATCGTCTTGCCCGGGGATGAACGGCCGGACGGCGATCCCTTCCGGCCAGACCGGTTCCGGCAGCGCCCGGTCGAGCGACGTCTCCATCGTGAAGGTTTCGCGGACGGCCCTATAGTCCGCGTCTTCGAGCAACTGGCGCGCGGATTCCGCCGGCGACGGAATGAATTGCTGAACGAGCGCCTGATAGGCGACCGGGGCCGAATGCATCGCCCGCTGGCCGTATGCCTCGCTCCATTGCCGCAGCGCCGTGCCGACGCCGAGATCGCGAAACGCGGGCGGCACGTAGGCGTAGACGCTGACGACGAGGTTGGCCTGGTTGTCGACATCGACGTATCCGGCGATCGCTCCGTTGGGATTGCGAACGACGAGCGAGTCAGACGCGAGATCGACGCCGCTCCAGTCAGAGCGGAGTTCGTCGGCGGTGATCGCCGAATCGTCGCCGTTGGCCGCCTGCGATGCCGACATGGCCGCCGCGATGGCGACGGCGTCGTCTTCACTCGCCGGCGCGGCGGTGAACGATGGCGGAAGAATCACGTGTTTGCCTCACGATTCGCGATCCTGGCCCTGCGTTATGCTGCAAACGCAGGCGGACGGACCGCTCCTGGATTCGCGGCTCTGTCATCCAATCCGGTTGAAACGAGAATACCGCGTCGATCGCCACATCTGCGATCGCGCGGCAACGAGCACCGTAAGCGCGGCGTGGAGTTGCAACCATGAAGGTCCGGGTTCGCTATTTCGCGATCGTGCGCGACGTGGTCGGCGTGCGGGAAGAGTCGCGAGCCGTCGCGGACGGCGTGACGGTCGATGCATTGTTCGACGCGATTGCGGCCGAGCATCCCCGACTGGCGGCGATGAAGCCGTCGCTGATGATGATGGTCAATC
>JAICJJ010000645.1 GCA_025928535.1 Thermomicrobiales bacterium | reverse complement strand
CGGTTGCGGCGTCCGCATCGACCGCGACGCCATCCCGATCTTGCCGCAAACCCGCGCGATCGCCGCGGCGCTCGGGCTCGATCCGCTCGGCATGCTCGCCTCGGGCAGCCTCCTAGTCGCGGCGTCGCCCGAAGCGGCGGCCGATCTGATCGCCGCCAGCCGGGCCGCCGGGATTCCGGCGACCGAGATCGGCGAGGTCGTTCCCGCCGAAGCGGGATTCACGCTGAGCGAGCCAGGCGGAGCGAAACCCCTGCCGATGTTCGAGACCGACGAAGTGAATCGGGCGTTGATCGAGGCGGCGCGCAGCTGTGCGACCGTTGACGAACACGGGAGGTCGGAATGAGCCTGCTCCTCGTCGGCAGCACGAACGCCGCCGTCGGATTCGCCGCCGGCATGGAAACGCTGCGCCGGGGCGGCTCGGCGCTCGACGCTATCGTCGCCACGATCGAACTGGTGGAAGCCAATCCCGACGATCACTCGGTCGGCTTCAGCGGTCTGCCGAATCTGCTCGGCGAGGTCGAACTCGACGCCAGCATCATGGATGGCCGCGCCCTTGCGGCCGGCGCCGTCGGCGCGCTGCAGGGGTACCAGGACGCGATCGCCCTGGCTCGCCGCGTGATGGACGACACGCCGCATGCGCTCATCGCGGGCACCGGGTCCGCGCGGCTGGCGGCCGAATCAGGATTGCCTCCGGTCGATCTACTGACGCCCGAGGCGGAGCGCGTCTGGCGGTCGCGGCTCGACGAGCAGGCGGGGCGCGACGACCCCTACCATCATCATGTCCGCAACGTGGTTCGCGCGCTGGCCGACGATCCGGAACATGCCGAGGCGCTCCACGGCACGGTCAATGTGATCGCCCGGGACCGCAACGGCGACATCGCCTGCGGCGTCAGCACCTCCGGTTGGGCATGGAAATATCCGGGACGGATGGGCGATTCGCCGATCATCGGCGCCGGCAACTACGCCGACAATCGCTTCGGCGCCGCTGCCTGCACGGGTCGCGGCGAGATGGCGCAGCGATTGTGCACCGCGCACAGCGTCGTCGCCTTCATGCGCTGCGGGATGACGCTCGACGCCGCGCTGACCCAGGCGGCGCTCGATCTCCACCGCCTCGCCGACCCCTACTGGAGCGAGGTCAACATCGTCGCGATCGACGCGGCGGGCCGCTACGACGCGGTATCGACGGTCGCCGGCAAGACGTTCGTCGTTCAGACGGAGGACATGACGGCACACCAGGAACGCGAGCGCCGCTTCGTGCCCGCCCCGGCCTGACCAACCGCCGCGGCCTTCGCGGCGTCGTTCGCAAAGTTGACCGACAAAAGGCAAACCGCGCGGCGCGGAGTCCGAATCGAGCGGCTCTGCGCCGCGCCGGGCGCTAAATATCCCGGTTAAGCGTGTCGAGAAACTCGGCGTTGGTTTGCGTCTTTGCGAGCCGGCCCAGCAGCAATTCGGTGCCTTCGCTGCCGCCCAGCATCGACACCATCCGCCGCATCGTCCAGACCTGCCGCAGCGTATAT
>JAICJJ010000424.1 GCA_025928535.1 Thermomicrobiales bacterium | reverse complement strand
GGCGTCGAAGCCCTCGCGCCGGCGTTGGAAGCGCTGGACCGGGACGAAGGGGGTAGGGGGCAGGAGGTCGGCGGTCGGCGGTAGAACTGATCGACTCCTACCCTCGACCGCCTACCCCCTGCCCCCTCGAACCGGCGCTACCATGACGGGGGCGATCGGCCCGGCGAGACGGGAGTGCGGCGATGGCGGCCAAATATGGACTCGGGATCGACTATGGCGGCACCAAATTGCTGGCGGCGGTGGTCGATCTGAACGACGGCAAGGTCGTCGCCAGCGCCAAGAAGAAGACGTCGGCGGCGGACGGGCCGGACGAAGTGATGGCGCGCATCTTCGACGCGGCCGACAGCGCGCTCGACAAGGCGAAGGTGAAGCCGTCGCAACTCGCCGGGATCGGCGTCGGGATCGCCGGGCAGGTCGATTCCGACCGGGGCATCCTCCGCGGCACGCCGAACCTGAGCCAGGCCGTCGTCGATCTGCCGATCGCCAAAGGGCTGCTGGATCGCTACGGCGTGCCGACGGCGTTGCGCAACGACGTCCAGATCGCGGCGGTCGGCGAGCAGCAATTTGGCGCCGGGCGGGGCGTGAACGACTTTCTCTGCGTTTTCGTCGGCACCGGCGTCGGGGGGGCGCTGGTGCAAGACGGCGTCTTGCAGCATGGCGCGGCTGGCTCGGCGGGGGAAATCGGCCATGTGGTGGTCGATGCGGGCGGCCGGTTGTGCGGCTGCGGCGGGCATGGCCATCTCGAAGCGTACGCTTCGCGGACGGCGATCACCGCCAGCATCCTTGGCGACCTGAAACGGGGCCGGCCGTCGATCGTGCGCGAACTCGTGCCCGAACTCGATCCCGGCGCGCCGGGCGCCGGCGGCACGGCGATCCGCTCCGGCGTGCTGGCGAAGGGGATCGAAGCGGGCGACGCCGTCGTGACCGAAACGGTGCACGAAGCGGGGTATTACCTCGGCCTTGGCCTCGCCTCGGCGATCAACCTGATCAATCCGCAGCGGATCGTCCTTGGCGGGGGCGTGATCGAAGCGGTCGACGCGTTTTTTCAGATCGCGGCGACGCATGCGCGGCGGGAAGCGCTGCCGACGCCGGCCGCCACGGTCGAGATCGTCAAGGCGGGTTTGGGGGATTATTCCGGCGTCGTCGGCGCGGCCCTGATCGGCGCGAACGGCGCGTGATCCCCTGAGCGAAGGTCGGCGGCGCGCGCATGCTAGACTCCGTTCGACCGCGGGCGACGCGCGCGGAATGTGGCTATGGCGGGCGATGGTTTCCCGCCGGTAATGGTTCCTGCGGCCCTGCAGCGATCGACGGTCCGGATGGTGGGCGCGAGCGCTGGGAACAGCGAATGAGGACGGCGCCGCTCGCCTGCCCGAACGGCGTGATTGGGATGGGCCGCCGGCAGGAGGCAATTGCGTGGGCTATACGGGATACGTGAGCGGCGATAGGCAGCACGCCGCGGCGGACAACGGGAGTGGTGGCGGCGGTTCATACAAGGGAGAAGTCGCCGCCTTCGTCGATTTCGAGAACATTCGCTATTCGACGATCAATTCGTTTGGACGCGAACCGGATCCGATGGCCTGGCGCGACAAGGCGCTCGACTACGGATTGATGGCGGTGGCGCGCGCCGATGCCGATTTCGACCAGCACCCGCCGGCGGTGCGGACGCGGCTCGACGTGGCCGGATTCGAAGCGCAGCACTATCCGGCCAAACGGACTTCGGACGCGCAAGGGCGGGAAAAGATTCAATCGCGGGCCGATCTCAATTTCGTGATCGACGTGATCAATACGGCGTTGACCCGGCCCGACATCGAAACGTTTTTGCTCTTTACCGGCGACAAGGATTTCATCCGGCTCGTCACGACGCTGCGCAACCGGCTCGGCAAGCGGGTCGTCATCTGCGGCGTGCCCGGCTCGGTCAGTCCCGATCTCGTCGCGGCGGCGGGCGAGCAGGATCCGCTGCAGGTGCCGCAATCGACCGATGTCGACAAGGACGTGATCCGCGCGATCGACGCCTACGTGCGGCAACTGCATGACGGCTTCGTGCCGACGCAGAGCCACATGAGCCGGACGCTCTGGCGCTTCGTCAATCGGTCGCTGCTTCCGTCCGAGCACATCGAAGCGAAGGTGATGGAGTTCATCCGGAAAGGCATCCTGACCAAGCGGCCGACGATCAACGGCCAGGGTCAGGAATTGGTCACGACCGAGTTGAACATCAATCACCCGCTGGTGCTGGAAGCGTTGCCCAACTACCAGCGCAACGGCTGGGAAGGGCTGCCGGCCGACGACGAAGACGAATACGACAGCGACGGCTACGACAGCGACGACGACGAATATGATGACGACGGCGAGGAGTATCCGGCCGGATACGACGCCGACGAAGGGGAACCGGCCGCGTCGGCCGCGCCGGGCGCCTGAGCGAGTCGGCGAGACGGCAAGACGGCCAGTCGGCCAGTCGGCTCGTCGAGACGCGGCACGGCCAATGGTCATGCCGAGCGTGTCGAGGCATCTCGTTGCCTGCAACAACCGACGACGAGATCCCTCGACTGCACTCGGAATGACATAACGGAGGCGGTTGAGGTCTGCCGCTGCGTTTGTCGAGACGCCGGACCGCCGCTGACGGTGGTCCGGCGTCCGGCGATCATCGCTGGAATTCGTACGCGCCCCGGTCCGGCGCGGCGCCGCCGACGCCGTCGCCGTCGAGCGGGACGGTGGTTCCGGCGAAATCCTGCTTGTATCCGACATCAACCCCGGCATCGATGGCGGGGCTGCCGCTTTGCAGTTGAAAGTCGCCGTTGCCAGGGTTCCGGAACTTCGGATCGGCGACCTGACTGTGCCCGCCGAGGCTAAACTGCGTCTGCCCGCCAAAATAGAGGTCGTAGTCTTCATCGAATGGCGCGTCCGCGTAGCCGACCTTTTTCACCGCCTGGATGATGTTGTTGCGCATCATCAGGATGCCGGAGCCACAGCCCGAACTGCAGACGAAGCCCTGGCTCGATGCACCGGTGAGGTAGACGGTGTTGTTCAGCAGTTTGGTCCGCTGCACCGGCCCGTAGCCGCTTCCCGAACCGCGGGTGACGACGAAGGTCGACGTGGCGAGCGACGAGCGGACCACATTGTAAGCGTAGGTGTTGTCGGTCGACCGCGAATTGCCGAGTTCGGTGAACGCGTCGTTGTCGATGGCCAGGTTGTCGTGAATCTGATTGTTCTGGCCGCCGTAGACTTCGATCGCCGAGCCGTCCCGGCCATAGTCGTAGGAAAAGGCGTCGGAACCGGAAATCGTGTTGTTGGCGATGTCCGACCGGTCGCCTTGCAGCAGGATGCCGAACGCGCCCGAGTCGTCGTTCGACGGGCTTTGCGTCAGCACGCTCATCTTGTTG
>JAICJJ010000065.1 GCA_025928535.1 Thermomicrobiales bacterium | reverse complement strand
TCGTGGCGATTCGCCGCTGACCGGGAGCCGCACGTACGGACGCGGCCTGGTCATCAGCCGGGCGCCAGGGTCCCACGGGAGGCAGTCAATGCCGCGCGCTCACGCCACGTCAGAACACGTCGTGTGCTACCTTGCCGATTCTTCAGAATTCTCGTGCCGCCGTCATGCCGGGAGTCGCCAATGTCGACGTCGTCCGCCCTCGTCTCCCAGCGCGCGGATGCGCTGAGCGCCACCGAACCGGGTCGTCGGGTGTTCGCCTACCTCGACGCGATCGACTACGAACGCCGCGCCGCCGAACCGAACGCGATCGATTTCACTTTCGGCAACCCCCACGACATGCCGTCAGACGCGTACGTGTCGGCGTTGCAGCGCGCGCTCATCCCGCAGCATCCCGGTTGGTTCGGCTACCAGACATATCAGCCGGCGGCGCAGGAGGCCGCCGCGGCTGGTTTCCAGCGCCTGACCGGCCTCCCCTTTGCGCCGGAAGACATGCTGCTGACGACCGGCGGCTTTTCGGCGCTCGCCCTCGGTCTCAAGCTCGTGGCCGATCCGGGCGACGAAGTGGTCTTCAATCTGCCGCCCTGGTTTTTCTACGAAGGGTTGGCGCTCGAAGCGGGGCTCGTTCCGGTCAAGGTCCGGATCGATCCGGCCACGCTCGATCTCGACGTGGACGCCATTGCCGCCGCGATCACCCCGCGCACCCGCGTCGTCATCGTCAACACGCCGAACAACCCGACCGGCCGCATCTACCCGCCGACGACGTTGCGTCGGCTCGCCGCGGCGCTCGACGACGCGTCGCACCGAATCGGCCGCCGCATCCTGCTCCTCTCGGATGAGGCCTACAACCGGATCGTCTTCTCGGACCAGCAATTTCACCCGCCCGCCGCCTATTACCGCCATACCCTCGTCGCCTACAGTTACGGCAAAACGCTCCTCGCGCCGGGGCAGCGCGTCGGGTATCTCGCCTTGCCGCCCGACCTGCCTGACCGGGAAGCGCTGCGGCCGGCCGCGCGGCAAGTGCAGGGAATGATGGGATGCGCCTTCCCCAACGCCGACCTGCAATACGCGTTGCCGGAACTGGAAGGCCAGGTGATCGATCTGGCGCAACTGGAACGGCGTCGCGATCTGCTGGTCGGGGAACTGACGCGGATGGGCTATCAGGTCCACCGGCCCGAGGGAACCTTCTACCTCTTCCCCCGGTCGCCGGACCCGGACGACGTCGCCTTCGCACGGCGCCTCGCGGACGCCGGCATCCTCGTCGTGCCGGGCACGGTCTTCGAGACGCCGGGCTTTTTCCAAATGTGTCTCACGGCGTCCGATGAGATGTGCCAGCGCGCCTTACCCGGTTTCGCCGCCGCCATCCGGCAGACGCCCGCCGTCGCGGTCTGACGACCGTGGCTGATCGAGGGAGCAGACGATGACCGCATCATCGAGCCCGCAAGCGCCGCGCCGGTTCTGGCGGCCGGCCGATCCATTGGGGCGCGGCCAATGGGCGATCGTCGCGCTGCTCGCGGCGCTGACGGCCGGCGCCTGGGCGCTGACCATCGCCTGGGCGCGGTCGATGAACATGCCGATGGGCGTCGTCGCGCGCGGCGCGGCCGGCGGCATGGGCGACATGGGCGGCATGTCGGACATGACGACGTCCGGCGCGGCGTCGGTCGGCTGGTCCGCCGCCGGCATCGTCGCCTTTCTCGCCGTCTGGACGGTGATGATGGCGGCGATGATGTTTCCGGCCGCCGCGCCGATGCTGCTGATGTTCCACCACGTCTACGCGCGACGCCGGGCGCAGGGCGGGCCGTTCGTGTCGACGTGGGTTTTCGCCGCGGGCTATCTGCTGGTCTGGGCGGCGGCCGGCGTCGTGGTCTTCGGGCTGATTCAACTCGCGAGCGACGCGGCGACCCGCCTCGGCGCCAATGGCCGGGCGACCTGGGCGCCGATCGCGCTGGGGGCGACGCTGATCGTGGCCGGGGTCTACCAGTTGACGCCGCTCAAGCGCGTCTGCCTCGGCCATTGCCGCTCGCCGCTGAGTTTCGTCATGACGCACTGGCAAGACGGGCGGTTCGGCGCGCTGCGAATGGGCGTCGCGCACGGCCTCTATTGTCTCGGCTGCTGCTGGGCGCTCTTCGCGGTCCTCGTCGCGGCCGGGGTGATGAGCCTGGCCTGGATGCTGTTGCTGACGCTCGTCGTCTTCGTCGAAAAAATCGCGCCGCACGGCCGGGTCACGTCCGCGGTCGTCGGCGGGGCGCTGATCGCGCTCGGGCTGGTGGTCGCCGCCGGCGCGTTCACGATGCCCTGGATCGCGTGACCGCCGGCGCCGTTCCATCCGCGCTTCGCGCGCCATCCGTCCTGCATGCGGGACTGCTGGCGCGCTTGGCTCAATCGATCAGGAGGACGCCATGCCAGACGAATCATTCGACCGGGTACGATCCGAGGCTTTCGCGGGACGGATGGTCGAGGCGCTGAATGGCGCGGCGATCACGCTCATGGCCAGCATCGGCCACCAGGTCGGCTTGTTCGACGTCATGGCGGAGCGGCCGGCGGCAACCAGCCACCAACTTGCCGAGGCCGCCGGGCTCGACGAACGCTACGTGCGCGAATGGCTCGGCGCGGTGGCGACCGGCCGCGTCGTGGACTTCGACCCGACCGCGCAAACCTACACGCTCCCGCCGGAGCATGCCGCCTGGCTGACGCGCGCCGCCGGCGTCGACAACCTGGCGTTTCAGGCTCGCTACATCCCGATGCTGGCGCAGGTCGAAGCGCCGATCATCGAATGTTTCCGTCATGGCGGGGGCGTTTCCTACGCGGCCTATCCCCAATTCCAGCAATTGATGGCCGAAGACAGCGGCAACGTGCACGACGCCGCGCTGCTCGACGTCATCCTGCCGCTCGCGCCGGGCTTGCCGGAGCGACTGCGGGCGGGCATCGACGTGGCCGACATCGGCTGCGGGCGCGGACACGCCATCAACCTGATGGCCGGCGCCTTTCCCGACAGCCGGTTCGTCGGCTACGACTTTTCGGCCGAGGGAATCGCGGCGGCCCAGGATGAAGCGCAGCGCCTCGACCTGCCCAACGCGCGGTTCGAAGCGCGGGACGTGAGCGATCTGAACCTGCACGAGCGTTTCGATCTCGTCACCGCGTTCGACGCCATCCACGACCAGGCCCAGCCGGCGCGGGTGCTGGCCGGCATCGCCCGCGCGCTCCGACCCGACGGCGTCTTCCTGATGGTGGACTGCGGCGCCTCCAGCAACCTCGACGAAAACATGGACTTTCCGCTCGCGCCGTTGATGTACGCCGTCTCGTGCATGCACTGCATGACCGTTTCGCTCGCCCTCGATGGGACGGGACTGGGCGCGATGTGGGGCGAGCAGCAAGCGCGCGCGATGCTGGCCGACGCCGGATTCGCGCGCATCGCCGTCGAGCAGGTCGAAGGCGATCGGTACAACAAGTACTACGTTGCCGGGAAGGGGTAGGCGAGCATGCGCGGCCACGACCGCCGGTCGTCGGATCGAGGCGCCTGCGCTGGAGTCGGGTCCATCGCAGTCGGGAGCGGTCGGACGTGATCGATGCGCCGATGTCCCGTCACGGTCCGTCGCGCTCCGACCACGATGCCCCTGCCGGGGTCGCCGCGCTCCCGTTCGTCGGCCGCGACGGCGACCTGCAAGCGCTCGCCGCGGCGCTGGATCGCGCGATCGCCGGAGAAGGCCAGGTCGTCTTGCTCGCCGGCGAGCCGGGGATCGGCAAGACCCGCACCGCCGAGCAACTTGCCGCCATCGCTCGGGCCCGATCGGTTCGCGTGCTCCGCGGACAGTGTCACGAATGGGAAGGCGCGCCACCATTCTGGCCATGGACCGACGCGCTCGGCCCCTGGCTGGAATCGCTCGACGGCGAGACATTGCGGCAGATCGTCGGCGCCAACGCCGCCCAACTGGCCCACGTCCTGCCCGGACTCGTCGAGCAGCCAACGGAGGCGGCGCCGGACGCCGAAGCGCGGTTGTTCGGCGTCCTCGCGGCGACATCGGCGGCGATTCGTCAGGCGGCGCGCCAGCAGCCGTTGCTGATCGTGCTCGACGATGTGCAGTGGGCCGACACGCCGACGCTGCAACTGCTGCGCTTCCTCGCCCATGATTGCCGGGAAACCCCGCTCCTGCTCCTGGCCACCTACCGATCGGATGAAGTAGCCCGGCCGCACCCCGCTAACGCGCTGCTGGCGGACGTGGCGCGCGCCCCGACGTGCCATCGGCTCGTTCTTCGTGGCTTGCCGAAACCGCAGATCGCCCGTTTCATGGCGCTCGTCGCCGGCCGGCCGCAGTCAGCGGCGCTGGTCGACCGGGTCATGGAGGAGACCGCCGGCAATCCGTTCTTCGTCACGGAAGTCGTGCGTCTGCTCCTGGACGAAGACGGCGCCGGCGAAGGACGCCCGGCGTTTCGGCCGCCCTCCGTCCCCGAAACGGTCCGCGACGCGATCAGCCGCCGCCTCGATCGTCTGACCTCCTTCTGCCGGCACGTTCTGGCGCTGGCGGCGGTCATCGGCCGGGAGTTCGACCTCGACGTGCTCGCGCCGTCATTCGGCTTGTCCGTCGGCGATGTCCTAGCCGCCACTGACGAGGCGACGCGCGCCCATCTCCTCGATCCGGCCGAGGCGCCCACGGTCTTCCGCTTCAGCCATGCGCTCGTCCAGGACACGCTCTATCTGGACCTCCCCGGGTCCGAGCGCGCCGCCCATCACCTCGCCATCGGTGAATTGTTGGCGGCGCGGGCTCGTGGTCGCGAACCGCGCTGGGAACTCCTCGCCCATCACTTCGCCCACGCGCGCCCCCTCGGCGATCCGGAGCGCCTCGTCGATTGCGCCACGCGAGCCGGGCACGCGGCGATGGCGCGGTTCGCCTGGGAAGCGGCGACAACGCAATATGTCCGCGCGCTCGCCGCGCTCGACGCCTGCGACGACGTGGACCTTGGCCGCCGAGGCCACCTGTTGCTGTCGCTCGGGGAAGCGCGCAATCGGGCTGGATCGGGATCGGGGGATGTGCCGGACGCGCGCTCCCTCCTCAAGGAAGCATTCACGCTGGCGCGTGCGCTTCACGATCCGGAAGGGATGGCGCGGGCGGCCGTCGCCTTTGTCGGAGTGAACATCGTCGGGGCCTTCGGCGGATTCGAGCAGGATCAGTTGCTCGAAGAGGCGCTGGCAGCGCTCGGGCCGGAGGATCGTCCCTTGCGGGTGCGCGTTCTCGGCCGGCTGGCGGTCAATCTCATCAATCGGTCGTGTGGAACCAGCGCGCGCGGCCGGGCGCTCGCCGACGAGGCGGTCGCCGTGGCCGAGCGGCTCGCCGATCCGGACCAACTCGCCTTTGCACAATGGTCCCGTCTGACCGCGCACGCCGGCCCAGCCGATTTCTCGCAGCGAGTTCGGGATGCGGCACGCCTCATCGAGCATGCGGAAAAGACGGGAGATCCGCTCCTCCGGATGTGGGGCTGCCTCTCGGAGCAGCATCATTGCCTGGAGGTCGGCAATCTCGCGGGCGCCGGCCGGGCCATGGCGACGATCGATCAGATCGAAGCGTATTCGCACATCCCCTACATCACGCAGCGCGCGGCCGCGTTCCACGGCATGGTCGACTTGCTGCTCGGCGACTACGCAAGCGCCGAGGCCTGGATGAACCGAGCGCGCGAGTTGTGGCGGAGCGCCGCTCCATACCAGCACCAGTGCCAACGCTTCCTGCTGCTGCGCGATCTGGGCCGCCTGGACGAGTTCACCGAGGACATCCATGTTCCCAACGAACTGCATTTGTGGCGGCACGCGGCGCAGGCGCACCGCATGGCGCTGGCGCTGGCGCGCGGCCAGGAAACCGCCGCTCGGGCCGATTTCGACGCACTGCTGCAGGACGACCGCATCTTGCAGCCGATGAGTCAGACCTGGCACAGCGTCGTGACCCGGCTCACGGAAGCGGCCGTCGCGTTCCACGACCGCGAAGCCGCCGACCGGCTCTCGCAGGCGATGTCGCCGTACGCCGATCGCCTGGCGCCCGATGGCTCGCTCGTCCTCTGTCACGGTCCGATCGCGCTCTACCTCGGCCAACTGGCGATGGAACAGGCGCGCTGGGACGAAGCCGAACGCCAATTCGACGCGGCGCTGGCCGTCAGCATGGGGCTCGGTTTGCGGCCCTTCATCGCCCGCAGCCTGCTGGCCAAAGCCGTCTGGCGCGCGCGCCGCCAACAACCGGGCGATCGGCGGCAGGCGCGCGCGCTCGCTCAGCAGGCGCAAACAGCGGCTGCCGCAATCGGCATGCACGGGCTCGATGCTTCGTGCCGCGCGCTTCTGGCCACGGTCGCGCCCCAAGACGAACGGTTCGGCCTGACCGCGCGCGAACGGGAGGTGCTGCAACTGCTGGTCGATGGATTGACCGACGCCTCGATCGCCGAGCGGTTGTCGCTCTCGCCGCGGACGATCAATTCCCACCTGACTTCCATTTACGGCAAGCTCGACGTCTCGTCGCGCGTGGCTGCGGCGCGCGTCGCCGTCGCGCATGACCTCGTCTGACACGTCGGCGGCGTCTCGGTTGTCGATCGTCTCGAATTCGGTAGTCCGGATTGCGTCATTCACTCGATGCGAAGACGGACTTCGCGACCTGAAAGTGGGCCTCGGCCAATGGCCGTCTGCCCGAGCGCATCGAGGAGAGTCATGATGAACGGATCGAACTTTGCCGGATTGCGCGGCGCAATGCGGGGCGATTTGATCGAACCGGACCATGCCGACTACGAAACCGCGCGGCGCGTCTACAACGGGATGATCGACCGGCGGCCGGCCGCCATCGCCCGCTGCGTCGACGTCGCCGATGTCATCGCCGCGGTGACCTTCGCGGGCGAAAACGACCTGACCGTGGCGGTGCGCGGCGGCGGCCACAGCGCGGCCGGCAAGGGCACGTGCGACGACGGGTTGGTGATCGACCTCTCGCCGATGCGCGGAATCCGGATCGACCCGATGAAGCGCATCGCCCACGTCGGCGGCGGGGCGACCTGGGGCGATTTCGATCATGCCGGGCGCGTGTTCGGGCTGGCGACGCCCGGCGGCATCTTTTCCACCACCGGGGTCGGCGGGCTCACTCTTGGCGGGGGGTTCGGCTACCTGACTCGCAAATATGGGCTCAGTTGCGACAATCTGCGCTCTGCCGAGGTGGTGACGGCCGATGGCCGGTTTCTGACGGCGAGCGAGGAAGAACATCCCGACCTGTTCTGGGCCTTGCGCGGCGGCGGCGGCAACTTCGGGATCGTCACTTCGTTCGAGTTTCGCATGCATCCGGTCAGCCAGGTCTACGGAGGACCGATCCTCTACCCGCTGGAACGAGCCGCGGAATTGCTCCGCTTTTTCCAGGAATGGATGCGCGACGCCCCCGACGACGTGAGCGCCTTTTTCGCTTTCCTGATCGCCCCGCCGGAACCATTCGTGCCCGAGGAATTGCAGGGCGCGACGATGTGCGGCCTGGTCGTCTGCCATCTCGGATCGCTCGCAGCGGCCGAGCGCGATCTGCGGCCGGCGCGCGAGATCGTTCCGCCCGTCCTGGACCTGGCCGGGCCGCTGCCCTATCCAGCCCTCAACGCCATGTTCGATGCCCTCATCCCGCCGGGGTTCCATCACTACTGGAAAGCGGACTTCGTCACCGATTTGTCCGATGCGGCGATTGCGGAGCATCTCGCCTGGGGCCCGCGCGTGCAAAACATTCAATCGGCGATGCACATCTATCCGTTGACGGGCGCCCAGCAACGGATCGCTCCAACCGACACCGCATTCAGTTATCGGGACGCCGACTTCGTCCATATCATCGCCGGCATCTCGCCGGACCCGACCGCGATGCCCGCGTTGACGGCCTGGGCGCGCGGCTATTGGGAGGCCTTGCATCCGTATTCCGCGGGCGGCGCGTATGTCAATTTCCTGATGGACGAAGGCGAGGAACGGGTCGCCGCCAGTTATCGGGACAACTACGCGCGGCTGGCGGAGATCAAGGCCATGTATGATCCGACCAATCTGTTCCGGCTCAATCAAAACGTCCGGCCGGCCGGGGTCGCGCGGTGAGATCACCCCAATGCAACCCGACGCGGCGGCGCGGCGGAACAACCCGACGTGGCAGCGTCGTCCGAAGGAACCTTGTCGCCGCCTGAGGAGTCGCCGCAGATGACCGATGCTCCCCTCTCCCGTCGCGCCGAAACGATCGTCGCGGTCGCGCCCTTTCAGCGGCTGTCGGCGTTCATGAACGGCCCCTTTCGCCGGCTCGCCAACCAGCCCGACGCGCTCGATTTCACCTTCGGCAATCCCCACGAGCCGCCGCTGCCCGCCTACGTCGACGCGCTGCGGGAGAACCTGACGCCGCGCGACGACCAATGGTTCGCCTACAAATGGAGCGAACCGGAGGCCCAGGACGCGGCCGCCGCATCGCTGCGGCGCTGGCTCGACATCCCCTTCGCGCCCGAAGACATCCTGATGACGACCGGCGGCTTTTCTGCCATCGCCCTGGCGCTCAAACTGGTCGCCGATCCGGGCGACGAGGCGATCTTCAATCTGCCGCCCTGGTTCGCCTACGAAGGGATCGTGGTCGAAGCGGGGCTCGTTCCGGTCAAGGTCCGGCTCGATCCGGCTGCGTTCGATCTCGACCTCGACGCGATCGCCGCCGCGATCACGCCGCGGACGCGGGTCGTCATCGTCAACACGCCGAACAACCCGACCGGCCGCATCTATCCCGAAGCGACGCTGCGCGCCCTTGCCCAACTCCTCGACGGCGCTTCGGCGCGGCACGGGCGGCGCATCTATCTCCTTTCGGACGAGGCGTACAACCGGATCGTCTTCGACGGCGCCCGCTTCCAGAGCCCGATCGCGTATTACCCGCCGACGCTGCTGGCTTACAGTTACGGCAAGACGCTCCTTGCGCCCGGCCAGCGCGTCGGCTATCTGGCGCTTTCGCCCGATCTGCCGGAGCGGGCCGCCTTGCGCGACGCGGCCTTCTTCCTCCAGCCGTCGATCGGCTTCATCTATCCGAACGCGCTCTTGCAGCACGCATTGGCCCGACTGGAAAAACTCTCGATCGACATCGCCGACCTGCAGCGCAAGCGCGACTGGATGGTCGGGGCGCTGCGCGACATGGGCTATCGCGTCCGCTCGCCCGAAGGAACCTTCTATCTCTTCCCCGAATCGCCCATTCCGGACGACCGCGCGTTCGTCGACCGGCTGGCCGAACGGGGCGTGCTCGTCATGCCGGGCTGGCTGTTCGAGACGCCCGGCCATTTCCGCATCTGCCTGACCGCCAACGACGCGATGATCGAGCGAAGCCTGCCGGCCTTCGCGGCGGCGATCGAGGAGGTCCGCCGCGGCTGACCGGCCGGACCTGAACAACTGAACATTTGACGGCGAATCCGCTACTCAACGGGTAGACGGCGCGGCGGCGCCGTGGCGGCGATCGAACCGGGACCTCCCGAGATGCAGCAGCCCGTCCTGGATCGCGAGCAGACGACGATCGCCCGGATGGCGGCCGGCGACCCGGACGCGCTGACGGAACTCTACGACGCGCATCGGGCGCCGCTGCTGGCCTACCTCCGCTTGCTGACGCGCGACCCCGGCCTCGCCGAAGAGATGCTGCAAG
>JAICJJ010000515.1 GCA_025928535.1 Thermomicrobiales bacterium | reverse complement strand
GTGGTGGGGGTGTTTTGGGGGGGGGCCGGTTCGGCGGTGCCGGGGGGTCCGGTGCACCACGAACCATCCGCCGGGCTCGGTCTAGGGGCGTGGGGCCGGCTGGGGCCGGGCTGGCCGGCCCCCTACCGTCTCGTCCCACGCAAAACGTTGACCCGCACCATCGTTGAAAAAAACGCAATGCAGCGCGCCGGCCCGTCGTTATAATGGCGGCCACGGGCGCGGGCCCGGCTCGAAGTGCGATGAAGCATGTCGGGAGGGCGTCGCCATTTCGCTGACCCAGCCGCTCGAGCAGATGGCGACTCCCGCGATCCGCGCCGCCGCGAAACGGCGCGCGTCCCGGGGCGAGGCGCTGCTCTTTCTCCTCTTCGTTGGCCCGAACCTCTTCTTTTTCGCCGTCTTTTCGTTCTGGCCGATCATCTACAGCGCCTACCTCAGCACGCGCCGGTGGGACATGATCGCGCCGGTCAAACTCTATGTCGGCCTCGACAATTTCCGCTATCTCCTGCAGGACCACTCGTTTCATCAGGTCATGATCAACACCGTCGTCTTCACGGTGGCGGCCGTCGGCGGCACGCTGGTGCTCGGCTTGATCATCGCGCTGCTGCTGAATCAACCGTTGCGCGGCCGCAACACCGCGCGCGCCATCATCTTTTCCCCCTCGCTCCTCAGCGGCGCGGCCATCAGCATCGTCTGGATCTACATGTTCGATCCGCGCTTCGGCCTCATCGCGCGCCTGCTGGGCTCCGTCTCGATCCCTGCCCCGTACTGGCTGACCGACCCTCGCTGGGCCCTGCCGGCGATCATCATTGTCTACATCTGGAAAGACCTCGGCTTCACCGCCGTGATCTATCTCGCCGGCCTGCAGGCGATCCCCAAGGACCTCTACGAAGCGGCCAAGGTCGATGGCGCGGGCGTCTTCTGGCGCTTTCGCTCCGTGACGTTGCCGATGCTGTCGCCGATCACCTTCTTTCTCGGGGTGACGACGATCATCAACACCTTCCAGGCGTTCGACATCGTCCAGGTCATGACCAAGGGCGGCCCCGTCGACGCCACGAACATCCTCATCTACTACGTCTATCAGCAGGCATTCGTCGCCTTCAACGCCGGCCGCGCCTCCGCCGCCGCGCTCGTCCTCTTCGTGATCATGCTCTTCGTCACGCTGATTCAGGTCCGCTACGCGGAGCGGAGGGTGCACTATGGCTGAGGTCGCGATTCCCCGCCCGCTCGGCGGCACGATCGCGCGGCGCTGGTCGTGGCAACGGCTGGCAGGTTATGTCGCGATGGCGCTGGCCGTCATCATCGTCGGCACGCCGTTGTTCTGGATGTTTTCCGGCTCGCTCAAGACGACGCAGGAAGTGTTCGCGATTCCGCCGACCTTCCTGCCGTCAAGCCCGCGCTGGAGCAACTACATCGACGCCTGGAATTCCGCGCCGTTCGGCCGCTTCTATCTCAACAGCATCATCATCACCTTCTTCGGCACCGGCATCAAATTGGTCAACGCCGTCTGCACCGCCTACGCGCTCGTCTTTCTCCGCTTTCCGTTGAAGAATCTGATCTTCCTCATCATCCTGGCCGGCTTGATGGTGCCGGAACAGGTGACGATCCTGCCGAATTACGTCACATTGTCCGACGTCTTCGGCCAGAGTTGGATCAACACCTATCAGGGAATCATCCTCCCCGGCGCGGCGATCGCCTTCGGCACCTTCCTGCTGCGGCAAAGTTTTCTCGGCTTGCCGCGCGAAGTGATCGACGCCGCCAAGGTCGACGGCTGCGGCAATCTGCGGCTGATGTGGGACATGGTGATTCCGATGTCGCGGGCGGCGATCGTCACGGTCACGCTGCTGGTGGCGGTCGCCAAGTGGAACGAATTTCTCTGGCCGCTGGTCATCACCAACTCGGACGACATGCGCCCGCTCACCGTCGGCCTCACCTACCTCGTCAACCGCGAAAGCAACACGCAATGGGGCCAGGTGATGGCGGCCACCGTTTTCGTCATCGTCCCGTTGCTGATCGTCTTCGCCTTCGCCCAACGCCTGATCATCGAAGGGATCACCGCCGGCGCGACGAAGGGATAGCCGGCGGCGACCGGCCGCCGCACGATTCAGGGTCCGACGCTCGACGTTCGAGCAGCGGGCGCCGGCGCGGCGCCCGGACCGAACGACGCACGAGAGGAGCAGAACCGATGGAGAAACCGACCACTCGACGCACGCTGCTCAAAGGCGCGGCCGCGGCGGCCGGCGGCGCCGCCGTCGCCGGCGTCTCGAAGCGGAGCACGACGTTCGCCGCCCCGGCCGTGCTGCAATCGACCGGCTCGACGATCACCATCACCTATTGGGGCTCGTGGAGCGGCGATCTCGGCAAGGCCGAGCAGGAAGTCGTCAAACGCTTCAACGATTCGCAGAAAGACGTCCACGTCGATTACCAGTTCCAGGGCAATTACGAGCAGACGGCGCAAAAATTGACCGCCGCCCTGGCTGCGAAGCAGACCCCGGATGTGTCGGCCCTCTCCGACGTCTGGTGGTTCAAGTTCTATCTCAATCAGGTGTTGGCGCCGCTCAACGACTTCATCGCGGCCGACAAACTCGACACGAGCGACTATGTCGATTCGCT
>JAICJJ010000603.1 GCA_025928535.1 Thermomicrobiales bacterium | reverse complement strand
TCGCCGGTCAGCGCGACGCCATACCAGGCGGCCGCCTCCTCCGGCGAGAGGAGGCCGACGCGGACGTCGCGGGCGACGAGCGCCGGGTCGCGGTCGAATGGGTCGCCCCAGCCGCCGCCGCCGCCGGTCCGCATCACGAACATGTCGCCCGAGTCGAGCGGCATCGCGTCGAATTTGCCGGGCAAACGTTCGATCGTTCCGTCGGCGCGCTCCAGCCAGGCGTCGTTGGCGGCCGCCGCCCGGCCGCCATAGAGACCCCAGGGTTGCGTCGCCTGCCGCTCGTCGAGAAAGTAAAGCCGCGCCGGCCGCAACGTCCGGATCGCGCGAATCAAGCCGTGGCCGCCCCGATTCCGGCCGGCGCCGGCGCTGCCGGGACGGAGCGAATAGTGCTCGATCCGCACCGGGTAGACCGTCTCGACGAATTCGGCCGGGGCATTCTTGAGGCGGGTGTTCCAGGAAAAGGCGTCGAGCCCGTCGCCATGCGGCCGGCCGCCGCTGCCGGCGGCCATCACCTCGAAGCAGAGCCAGTGATCGGCTTCCTCCGGCCCGTAGCCGAGAAAACTGTGGCAATTCAGGCTGCCGTTGTGGGTCGCCGGAATCGCGTCGGGGAAAATCTGGGCGAGGATGGCCTGGACGATTTCGTCGACCCGCCCCATCGTCAGGTGGCGCAGGCTGACCGGCGCTGGCCGAACCGGCGCGAGGAGGCAGCCGGGCGGAATGTGGACGTCGACGAGATCTTCGACGCCCTGGTTGGCGTCGAGTTGGGGATCGATCGCGATCCGTTCGCCGGCGGCGAGCCGCAAGACGTTGTAGAGATCGAGTTTCGCCAGGCTGGGGTTGAGCGGAAAATTCATCGGCCCGGCGCACTGGGGCGACGTGCCGGTGAAATCGAGCCGCGCCCGCTCGCCGATCCGCTGCAGCGTGACGCGGACTGTCAACGGCCGGTCGCTGACGCCGTCGTTGTCGAGGACGTCTTCGAACACGACCGGCTCCTCCGGCAAGAGCGCGATCAACCGGCGCATCGTTTCGCGCGCCCGCGCGAAGAGGACGGCGAACGTTTCTTCCACCGCCGCCCCGCCGAATTTCTCGCAGAGTTCGAGCAGGCGTTGCTCCGCGATCTTGCCGGCCGCCGAGAGGGCGAGCAGATCGCCGACCATCATCTGCGGCGTGCGCGAGTTGCGGGCGATCACGGCCAGCACCGCTTCGTTGAGCGCGCCGCGGTCGAACAACTTGACCGGCGGAATCTGGATCCCCTCATGAAAGATTTCGGTCGCTCCCGTCGGCATCGACGCCGGGGCCGCGGCGCCGAGATCCATGTGGTGGCCCCAGGCGATGCCCCAGGCGAGGATGCGGTCGTCCCAGAAGATCGGCACGGCGAGCATCGTGTCGCCAAGGTGCGAGATTTCGCCGTGCGACAGATACGGATCGTTGAAGACGAGGACGTCGCCGGGAAAGACCGGATGGTCGGCGGCGTAGTCGGCGAGCGTCTGGCCGGCGAAGGCGGTGCCGGCGACGACCCAGCCGCGATGATCGACGAGCGACATGCCGAAATCGTGCTGCTCGCGGATGATGATCGACATCGACGTCCGCTCGATCGCGGCGTCCATCTCGTAGATGAGCGCCTTGAGCGCGTTGGCGATGACGTCGATCGTGATCGGATCGGTCGCCATGGAATGCTCCCTGTCCGCTGGTTCGGGCCAGGCGGCGCCGGCCGGGGTTGCTGTGCTCATCGCGCGCTCGCCGGCGCGTCGCGGACGATCAGATTGCCGAAGGCGTCGACGTTCGCCTGCTGGCCGGGATGGAGCACCGTCGTGCAGTCAGGCTGCACGACCAG
>JAICJJ010000640.1 GCA_025928535.1 Thermomicrobiales bacterium | reverse complement strand
TAATGGCTAAATTGCGCGGACGCGGCGTCGCCGCCGTCAACTATCCGACCGGCATGAATCTCGGCGGCGATCCGTCGCAGGCGCTGATTCACGCGTCAACGACCGGCAGTTTCGTCATCACCCTGTCGTCGGTCGATCTCGGGCAGGGGCTGAAAACGGTCATCGCCCAATGCGCCGCCGAAGCGCTCGGCTTGCCGCTCGAGATGATCCTCGTCGACACCGCCGACACCGACACCGGGCCACATTGCATGGGCACCTTCGCCAGCCGGGGCACCCACCGCGTCGGCAACGCCGTCATCATGGCCGCGCGGGAAGCCCGGGACGTGATGCTGGAGGTCGCCGCCGAAGAACTGGAAGTCGATCCGGCCGATCTGGAAACGGACGGCAGCGGCTTCATCAAGTTGAAGGGTTCCGAAGCAAAGAAGATCCATGTCGTCGATCTGGCGCTGGCGGCCCATTTCAAACATGGGCGGACGATTTCTGGCCGGGGCATCTTTCTCAAGCCGAAGAGCGAGCCGGTTCCCGAAACGGGCGAAATGGACCCGGATTCGTGTCAGGCGCACGCCTGCACCGTCGCCGAGGTCGAAGTCGACGACGAAACCGGGGTGGTCGAGGTGCTGCGGCTCGCCAACGTCTACGAGATGGGGCGGGCGCTCAACCCGGCGATGGCCAAGCAGCAGATCGTCGGCGGGGCGTGGATGGGCATCTCGCACGCGCTCTTCGAAACGACCGAGCCGTACTATCCGGCGCGCGACCACGGCCCGACCGATTTCAGCGAATACCTGATGCCGGGGCCGGCCGATCTGGCGGCGATGGAAAGCGTGATTCTGGAGCGGCCGGCCGACAACGGTCCGTTCGGCGGCAAGGGGATCGGCGAGATGACGGCCAATTCGCCAATTCCGGCGGTGGCGAACGCCATCTTCGACGCCTGCGGGGTGCGGGTCGAATCGCTGCCGATCACCCCGGAAACGATTTTGCGCGGGCTCGACCGGTTGCGGGCCGCCGAAGCGTGAGGCGCGCATGACGGACGCGTTGATCGGAGCGCTGGCCAGCCCGGAAGGGGTTCAGGCGCGGCTGGCCGAGGTCGGCTATTTCGCCGATCTCGGGCTGGCGACAGCGGCGTTTCTCGGCCTCGGCCTGCGCAAGCCGCTGCTGCTGGAAGGAGAGCCGGGGGTCGGCAAGACCGAAACGGCGCGGGCGCTGGCGGCGGTCACTGGGCGCGCATTGATCCGCCTCCAGTGCTACGAAGGGCTCGACGCCGCGCAGGCGCTCTACGAATGGAACTACCCGCGCCAGTTGCTCCATCTCCGCGCCTGCGAAAGGGCGGGGGCCGAAGCCGATCTCTACGCGCCGGAATTCTTGCTGGAACGGCCGCTGCTGCGGGCGCTGCGGGCCGAAGGCGGCGCGGTGATCCTGATCGACGAAATCGACCGCGCCGACGCCGAATTCGAAGCGTTTTTGCTGGAGTTTCTGAGCGATTTCCAGATCACGATTCCCGAACTCGGTCCGATCCGGGCCACGATCGCGCCGATCGTCGTCCTGACGTCGAACCGGACGCGCGAATTGCACGACGCGCT
>JAICJJ010000643.1 GCA_025928535.1 Thermomicrobiales bacterium | reverse complement strand
CGACGCCGACGGCATCATCCAGTGGGCGAATCGAGCCGAACTCGAATTGACCGGCTACCGCCGCGACGAGTACGTCGGGCGTCATATTGCGGACGTGCATGCCGATGCCGCGACGATCGCGGACATTTTGGCGCGCTTGGCCCGCGGCGAGGCGCTCCAGGACTATCCGGCGCGGCTGCGGCGCAAAGACGGATCGCTCCGCCATGTCGTGATCAGTTCGAACGCGCGCTGGACGAACGGCGCGTTCAGCCACACGCGCTGCGTCACGCGCGACGTCACCGACCAACGCCGCGCCGATGAAGCGATGACGCGCCTGGCCGCCATCGTCGATTCGACGGATGACGCCGTCATCGGCAAGACCTTGGACGGCATGATCACCAGCTGGAACCTGGCGGCGGAACGGCTCTATGGCTATTCGGCCGCCGAGGCGATCGGCCAACCGATCACCCTGATCGTGCCGCCGGAACGGCGCGATGAATTGGCCGACATCATGGCGCGGCTCCGGCGCGGCGAACGGATCGCCCATCACGAAACCGAACGGGTGCGGCGCGACGGCCGCCGGGTCGAGGTCTCGCTGAGCATTTCGCCGATTCGCGATGCGACCGGGACGATCATCGGCGCCTCGAAGATCGCGCGCGACATCACCGAACGGCGGGCGGCGGAACAGCGACGGCAAGCATTTTTGGAAATGCTCGCCCACGACTTGCGCTCGCCATTGACGGCGGTGCGCGGCTACGCCCAGTTGATGCAGCGGCGACAGGCATTCAACCAACGAGCCACGGAAGCCATCATCGCCGAAGCGAGCCGGATGGGCCGCTTGGTCGCCGACGTGCTGGAGATGGCCCGGCTCGATGCGGCGCGGCTGGAACTGCGGCGGGCAGAGGTCGATCTGGTCGCGCTTGCTCGTCGCTGTGCGGAGCAGTCAAGCTTGTTGGCGCATCATGAGCGTGAGGTTCGGGTGGACGCGCCCGACGAATCGATTATTGGCGCCTGGGACGCCGATCGCCTGGCGCAAGTGGTGACCAATCTCATCGACAACGCCCTGAAATACGCGCCGGACGGGCCCATCGTCGTGCGCCTCGAGCGGCAGCCGAACCAAGCCTGCCTGGCCGTCAGCGATCAGGGACCAGGCATCGCGCCGGCCGAGCAGGAGCGCATTTTCGAGCGCTTCGGCCGGGCGGCGGAGGCGACCGCGAGCGGCATGGGCTTGGGGCTCTATATCAGTCGCGCGCTGGTCGATGCGCATGGCGGGCGGCTTTGGGTGGACTCTCTGCCGGGTCACGGTTCGACGTTCAGTCTTGCTCTTCCCTACGCCCTGCCCGGCGACGCCGCCGACGCCCCCTCGCTCGACGCAAAGGTCGACCGCCAGACGTGAGGCGCGGCGTCGACATGAGGGTTTGGTCGGAGGCGATCAGTCGCGCCTCCCCGTTGGCCTTGCGCCATCCCCGGAGCCGGAAGCGCCGCCCGGGCGGCGCCGGCGGGCATCGGGGGGGGCGGGGGGGCGGGGGGGCGGGGCGGGGGGGGGGGGGGGGGG
>JAICJJ010000569.1 GCA_025928535.1 Thermomicrobiales bacterium | reverse complement strand
GCGGCGTACGGCCTCGTCGGCATGTTGATCGCCCGCCACGCCGGCCTCAGCCTGCCGGCGGCCGTCTTCGTCGGCATCGTCAACGCGGTCGGCGGCGGGGTGCTGCGCGACGTGCTCGTGGGCCGCACTCCGGAGGTCTTTCGCCCCGGCGTTCCGACGGCGATCGCGGCCTTCGCCAGTTGTCTCCTGTTTCTCGGGCTGACGCTGTTTCTCCATGTCGGAGAGACGCTCTCGGCTCTGGTCGCGATCGGCGTCGTCTTCGCCCTGCGCGCCATGGCGCTCCGCTACGACCTGCGAACCAAGCCGGCTCCGGGGTTCGATTGACGCCCGGGGTCACCAAATGACGACGCGCTGATCGGGCGGCAGATACATCGGATCGCCGGCGACGATGCCGAACGCCTGGTAAAACTCGGCCATGTTCCGCAGCGGCTGAACGCCGCGGATCATCGATGGCGAGTGTTCATCGGCCTTGACCTGGGTGACGAGGGCGGCATCCCGAATCTTTTCGCGCCAGACCGTCGCGGCGGCGATGAAAAAGCGCTGTTGCGGCGTGAAATCCGCCAGCGCCGGATCGTCGGTCGGCGTGGCGACGGGCGTCGCCGCGGCCGGTTGTTCGGCAAGCCGCCGCTGCAGCGCGGCGTAGGCGACCTGGATGCCGCCGAGATCGGCCGTGTTTTCGGTGACCGTGATCTGCCCGTTCAGATGCAGACCCGGCTTCACCTCGATCGCGTCGTATTGCTTGACCAGCGCCTGGGTCAGCGCTTCGAACCGGGCCTTGTCGTCCGGCGTCCACCAGTTGCTCAGATTGCCCTGGGCGTCGAACTGCGAGCCTTGCAGGTCGAACCCGTGCGTGATCTCGTGACCGATGACGAAGCCGATGGCGCCGTAATTGGTCGCCGGATCGGCCTGGTAATCGAAAAAGGGCGGCTGCAAGATGCCGGCGGGGAAGACGATTTCGTTGTTGACCGGGTTGTAGTAGGCGTTGACGGTTTGCGGCGGGGTGTCCCATTCGGTGCGATCGACCGGCTTGCCGGCTTTGGCCAGTTGCCGTTCCATCGCCGCGACCGAGGCGCTCAGCATCGAATCGGCGTAGGTCGGCCCGATTTCGACCTTTTCGTAGGTCTTCCATTTGTCGGGGTAGCCGACCTTGACCCGCACCGCGGCGAGTTTGGCGAGCGCCTTGTCGCGGGTGACCGGCGACATCCAGGCGTTTTGTTCGAGCCGGTCGTGATACGCGGCGAGGATGTCGCCGACGAGCGATTCGATCGCCGCTTTCGCTTCCGGCGGGAAATAGCGTTCGACGTAGAGTTTGCCGATCGCGTCGGGCATCGCTCCGTTGACCGCCGAGGTGATCCGCTCGTCGAGCGGCTTCATCGTTTCCTGGCCGTTGAGTTCCTTGCCGTAGAAATCGAACGCCGTCTGTTGGAGATCGCTCGTCAGCGCGTCCGAAAACCCCCAGAGGACCTGCAGGCGCAGGTAATCCTTGAGGGTGTCCAGGTTGGTCGCGGCGAGGATGCCCGGCAGCGCCTTGAGATAGCCGGTTTCGGTGACGATGACGCGGTCGGTCGGCGGCAGATCGAGCGCCTGGAAATAGGCTTGCCAATCCATCGCCGGATACTCGCCCTTCAGCGTCGCGAAGGGCGTCGGATTGTAGGAGAGCGAAATGTTCTGCTGCTGTTCGCGGGTCAGCGTCGTCACCGCCAGCGTGTGCTCGAGATCGTAGACCTGCTGGGCGGCCGCGCTCGCTTTCGTCGCGTCGTAACCGAGAAAGCCGAGCATCTTCGCGCTGGTCGCGATGTAAGCGGCGCGGACTCGCTGATTGTCCGGATCGTCCTGGGTGTAATAGTCGCGGTTTGGCAATCCGAGCCAGGGGCCGCCGAGATAGACGGCGTTTTCGCTGCTGTTGGCGAGGTCGGAGTCGACGCCGACCGGCAGCAGCCCCGACACGCCGAGAAACATGCCGCCCTGCATGAACGCATGCAGATCGTGCAGGTTCTGAATGTTGTCGATTTGCGCCAGGATCGGCTCGATCGGCGTCAGCCCGGCGGCGTTGCGCGCCGCCATGTCGGTCCCCTGTTGAAAAAGCCGGACCGCTTTCCACTCGTCGGACCCTTGCGCCGGTCCACTCCCCGCCGCGAGGTCGCGCATCATCCCGAGGAGTTGCTGCCGCGTTTGCTCGCGCAGGGCAGTGAAGACCCCGTACGAACTTTCGTCGGCGGGAATCTGAGTGCG
>JAICJJ010000385.1 GCA_025928535.1 Thermomicrobiales bacterium | reverse complement strand
GGCGTCGGCCGGCCCGATTCGAGATCACGAATCCAGAGACTGTCGAATCGCGGTCCCGCGTCGGTCGGGACGTCGATCGCGTACGCGACGCCCCGTCCATCGCTCGACGGCGCGAATTGGGCAACCTGGGCCACCGGCGCCGCCACACCCGCGCTCGCGACCAACTTGCGATCGCTCCCGTCGATCCCGATCCGCCACAAATCGGTCGAGCCGCTTCCGAGCACGCCGCCACTCTGCGTGAAAAGCAGCGAGCGGCCATCCGGCAGCCAGGCGAAACTGGCGATCGACGCCGCGCTGTCGCCCGACGGCGCAACAACGGTCGGCTTGGCGGGCGTGGGCGTTCCCGCCGCGATCCCGGCGCGATAGAGCGCCTGCGGCTGCGAAGCGCCGGATCGATCGAGAAAGGCGAATTCTTGCCCGGTCGGCGACCAAGCCGCGCCTTGCGGTCGCCGCGCGGCATCCGGCGAAATGAGCAATTTTGGCGATCCGTTCCCGATCGGCGCCGACGCGATGCCGCCGTCGCGAAAGCCGACCAGGATCGCCTGACCCTGCGGCGACCAGTCGATTGATGACGGAGCGGAAACGCTCGTCCCCAAGGCGTCGGACAAGTTGTCGAACCGTTGCACGACGCGCCCATCGGCATCGAACAGCGACAGCGACGCGGCCGGTTCCTGGCCCGCCGCTGCCTCGAAGGCGACCGCCACGCGGTCGCCACTTGGAGAACTGTCGAACGCGGCGATTCTGCGGCCGGCATCGGGCGCGACGATCCGCCGCGCCGAACGGTCGATGACGGACAGCGTCCAGAGTTCCGCGCCTCGCAGGAAATAGATCCGGCTCGGCGCGCCGCGCGCCCGCAGGAGATCAGCCGCCGAAACTGGCGATGCGAGCGGCGCGGTGGTCGGCAACAACGTCAGATCGGGCGTCGCCAGCGACGCCGCCGGGGTGGCCGATTGCGGGCGCAGGTCGTTGGCGAATTGCGGCCCGCCGCTGTCATCGACGCAGCCGGCGAGGAGCGCAAACACGAACAGCGGCACAGCCAGCGCCGTCAGAAACCGCCGCCCCCGCCCGCTGGCGCGCCGACCGGCGATTCGCAGCGCGGCGTCCCTCAAAGACATTTCGGTCGCGGCAACCCGTCCATCGCGCTCGAAGGGCGCGTGCATCGTGCAATCGATCCCCTGCGTCGAACCCGGTCAGTCTACACCACCCGCCGAGCCGTTCCGCATCGCGTGGTGGACGTCAGAGTTTTGTGGCCCGGCCGCCGATGCCCCCGTCATGCTGAGCTTGTCGAAGCATCTCGTGCGCTCGCTCCAACGGCGCCGAGATCCTTCGCGGCGGCTCAGGATGACCATGGGGGCGACCGCATCGCGCATAACGTTGACGCGCACGCGGCATCGCGGCTTCGAAGGCGTTTCCTGCCATAACTGAAACTGAATATGCGACGCCGCCAGCGACATGCCTACTCGCTTGCCCAGGTTGCCCGTCGCTTCCGGAACCGGGCCGCCCAGATGCCTGTGCTAGACTCGACGGTTGGTTGTGATACGCGGTTCGGAGCCACGGGAGGCCGCGAATCGCGCGCGGAACGCAATGGAGGAATCTCCGCATGCGCCTGTCTCGGGCGGAAGTCGAGCACGTCGCCGCCCTCGCCCGCCTCGGCCTGAGCGATGACGAAATCGATCGTCTGCGCGATCAATTGTCGACAATTCTGGGCCATATCGCCGCCCTCGATCGGCTCGACACCGCCGCGATTCCGCCCACGGCCCAGGTGATCACCTTGACCAATGTGATGCGCGACGATAACGAACGCCCGTCGCTGCCGCGCGAAGCGGTGCTGATGAACGCGCCGCGCCAGGCCGATGGCTTTTTCGAGGTCCATGCCGTCCTCGGCGGCGACGCGGAGGACGCGTGATGCCGACCGCCGGCAGCGAACTGACCGAGATGACGGCGACCGAAGCGCGCCTCCGCCTCGATGCCCGCGAAATCTCGGCCGTCGAATTGGCCACGGCCCATCTCGCGCGAATCGCCACGCACGACGACGCGATCGGCGCCTATCTGCACGTCATGGGCGATGTCGCGCTCGCACAGGCCGCCGCCGCCGACTGCCGCATTGCCGCCGGCGACGCCGCGCCGATGACCGGCATTCCCGTCGCGCTCAAGGATGTGCTCTGTACGGTCGATGCGCCGACCACGGCCGCCTCCCGCATTCTGGCCGGCTATCGCTCTCCCTACGACGCGACGGTCGTTCGCCGGCTGCGCGAGCAAGGCGCCGTCTTTCTCGGCAAGGCGAACACCGACGAATTCGCCATGGGCTCCTCGAACGAAAACTCGGCCTACAAGGTCGTCCACAACCCGTGGGACCGCTCGCGGGTGCCCGGCGGCAGCAGCGGCGGCCCGGCCGCGGCCGTCGCCGCCGGCATGGCGACGCTCAGCCTCGGCTCCGACACAGGCGGATCGATCCGGCAGCCGGCCGGCTTTTGCGGCGTCGTCGGCCTGAAGCCGACCTACGGCCGGGTGTCGCGCTACGGCTTGATCGCCTTCGCCAGCAGCCTCGATCAGATCGGCCCGTTCAGCCGTTCCGTCGCCGATGCGGCGCTCATGCTCGGCGCCATCGCCGGCCACGATCCCGCCGATTCGACGTCGGCCGACCTCGTCGTGCCCGACTACCGCGCCGCCCTCGACGGCGATCTGCGCGGCGTCCGCCTCGGGGTGGCGCGCGAATACACGGTCGACGGCATGGAGCCGGGCGTCGAGCGCGCGGTTCGCGCCGCCGTCGATCATCTGGCCAGCCTCGGCGCCGAACTGGTCGAGATCAGCCTGCCGCACACCGAATACGCGCTGCCGACCTATTACATCACCGCGCCCGCCGAAGCGAGCGCCAACCTCGCCCGCTACGACGGCGTGAAATACGGCATGGTGGTCGAAGCGCCGACGTTGCGGGAAACCTACGAGCGGACCCGCGGCGAAGGATTCGGGCCGGAAGTCAAGCGCCGGATCATGCTCGGCACCTATGCCCTCAGCGCCGGTTACTACGACGCCTATTACGTCAAGGCGCAAAAGGTGCGGACCCTGATCAAGCGCGATTTCGACGAAGCCTGGGCCAAGGTCGACGCGATCGTCGCCCCGACCTCGCCGACCGTCGCCTTCCCGATCGGCGCCCGCACCGAAGACCCGTACCAGATGTATCTGTCTGACGTCTTCACCATCCCGGCGAACATGGCCGGCATCCCCGGCGTCGCCATCCCCTGCGGTTTCAGCGACGGCCTGCCGGTCAGCCTGCAAATCCTCGGCAAACCGTTCGACGAAGGCGCGATCCTCCACATCGCCGACGCCTACGAACGTTCGACCGACTGGTCGACCCGCCGCCCGCCGCTCGACGATCGGGGATGAATCACGTTTGACAGCCATTCGCGGCGACTGGTAGGCTTTCTGCATTGGGGCCGCTAGCTCAATTGGCAGAGCAACTGACTCTTAATCAGTGGGTTCGGGGTTCGAGTCCCTGGCGGCTCACCGCTCGATCGCGGCAATTCGACGCCCGATGTGACGACGCCGGAAGTCATCTCCGCTTCCGGCATCGCTGCGTCGATCACCCCTTGTCGCTCGGTGCAGGCTCATTCCTCATCGCGGCAACGATCCGCTCGATCTGCTTGACGTGCGGCCGTTCGTGACGCGCCAGCCACTCCGTGTAGAACAACACGGTCCGCTCGAGCGGCTTGCCCGCCCCCGTCACCGTCGCGGCGCGCGACCAGCCCTCCGACGGCAACGATTCC
>JAICJJ010000153.1 GCA_025928535.1 Thermomicrobiales bacterium | reverse complement strand
GGAACCAGGTCGGCACGACGTTCCACCCCTCCGGCACATGCCGGATGGGCCCAGCCGACGATCCAACCGCCGTCGTCGATCACACGGGACGGGTCCACGGCGCGGCCGGACTGCGCGTGGCCGACGCGTCGATCTTTCCGACCATTCCCCGCGCCAACCTGCAATGCACCATCGACGCCGTCGCCGAACGCCTCGCCGCAGCCATTCGGGCGGGATGATCGAGGCGTCGCCGCGCGGCGCACGGCAGGTGAACGATGCGCCTCGCCGTCTCGGGAACCCATGTGACCGGGAAGTCGACGTTGGTCGCGGCGCTCGGCGCGCGGCTGCCGCGCCATGCGATCGTCGCCGAGCCGTACGAGCTGCTGGTCGAGCGGGGCTACGAGTTCGCCGATCCGCCCAGCGTCGACGATTTCGTCGTTCAACTGAAGCAGTCGGTGGTCAGCCTGCGGCGGCCGTCGCCCAACCTGATCTTCGACCGCTGCCCGCTCGACTTCCTGGGCTACATCGCCGCCAGCGACGACGGGGATCGGTTCGACCTGGAGCCTTGGCGCGCGCTTGTCACGCAGGCGATAGCGACCCTCGATCTGCTGGTCGCCGTTCACGCCGATCCCTCGCACGACCCGGCCATCGCGGCCGAAGACGCATCGTTCCGCCTGGCGGTCGACGACGCGCTCCGGGACATCGTCGATGGCGACTGTTTCGACCTCTGCGACGGCGTCGAAATCCTGCCCCTCGACGGCCCTTGGGATCGCCGGCTCGAGACGGTCCTCGCTCACCTCCAACGGCTTCATCTGCAAGCGCCGAGGCCGGGCGCGTAGCGCCGCCTCGCAACATGCGGCGACACGCATCGTGTCCAGGATCAGGAGGCGCGGCAGGCCGCTTGCGAAGGAATCCCATGTCACGCGCTCGTTCGGAGTCGCCGATGGACAATCAACCCTACACCCTGGCTCGCTGGCGGGTTCGTCCGGGACAGGTCGGCGCCTTCATCGCCGCCTGGGGCGAATTGGCCGAGTTTTTCCTGGCGCTCAAGGCGCCGCCCCATTGGGGCACGTTGCTGCAGTGCGCGGAAGACCCCCGCCTCTTCTATTCGTTCGGACCGTGGCCGAGCATGGAGACGATCGCGGCGATGCGCGCCCACCCCGGCACGCCGGGCGCGATCGGCAGATTGACGGCGCTGTGCGAAGAAAGCGAAACGGGCGTCTATCTGGTCGCCGCGAGCGCCGGCGAAGCGTCACCCGTCGGGTGAATCGCGGGCTCACGGCGTTGGCAAGCCTCGCCGCCCCGTTCGGACCGCGGTCTCCTGCCCCGTCATCCTGAGCGCAAGCGAAGGGTCTCGTCTCGTCGTCTCATTGCTACGCAGGACGAGATGCTTCGCTTCGGCTCAACATGACGGTTGTCGCAGGCACGCAGAAGCCCAGTGACTGCGACGAGGCGGCGAAGCGATTGGAGGAACGACATGGGAGGCGCATTTGCCGACGCCTACCCCAACCTGACCCGCTGGGTCACCACGCACGGCTTGATCGAAATCGGCTTCGATGGCATACGACCGTCCTTCATCCGGCTGCTGGATGAAGGCGGCATGTTTTGGGAATTTGGCGGCGACAGCGAAGCGGTCGATGACGTCCTGCGAGCGGCGGAGGCGGCAGCAGAGCGAGTCATTCGCGAGGAGCTGGCCGGTTGAACAGCCCGCGTCAGACATCCCGCTTCAACGCTCGCTCGCCGCGTCATCCCGTCGCCACAAGCTCTGCGACGGCACACGCAGCGCCCGGTTGAATTTGCTCGACGCGTTTTCCCAGGCGACCGTCGCGGTCAGTTCGACAATGGCGTCGTCGTCGAAATGGCGGCGCAGCCGGGCGAACAGGTCGTCGTCCACGTCCCGGCCGGTGATCGTCATCGCGTCGGCGTAGGCCAGCGCGGCGCGTTCCGCGTCGTCGAAGCGCGGATCGGTCGCGTAGTCGTCAAGCGCCAGAATCTTGGCGTCGGGCACCCCGAGCGCGCTGCCGACGGCGGCGTTGATGTCCTGTCAGAACAGGCAGCCGTTGAGCGAGGCCACTCGCCGGTTGACGAGCGCGACCAGTTTCGGATCGAGCAGGCCGGATGCGTCGAGGCCGCCCCACATGCCGCGAACGCCGCGAAAGATCGTCGGCCGCCGGGCGTACAGGAGGTGGTTCAGCAGCGGCGCGCCCCACCGCCGCGCCTGCGCTCGCAGCACCGCCGCGATCGGCGCCTCGACCCGCTCCGGATCGACCCCGTCGATGCGCACCAGACCCTCCTCACGCCCGTCGGTCATTTGGTCGCTCAGCGATGGGGGACCGCGCCTCGCCGCACGCCCTCGCCCACTTCGGCGAGCGGCCACAGATACGCTTCATACCGCCGCCGTTCGTCCGGCGTCAACGCCTGGACGAGTGGTCCTTAAATCCCTTCCGCCTTTTCAGCCGACTTGCCATGCTGGACGATGTCGCCCTCCTTGAAGAGGATCGCCTGCATCGCCGCTTTCCATTGCGGCGTCTGCCGCAGCAGATATTCGAGGTCCATGCCGAAGTGCTTGAATTCTTCGGCTTGCGCGTTTTGCATGATCGCCTTGGCCGCGTCGTCCGGTTCGACCGCCAGCCGCTGCTCGTACCAGTTGATCGCCTCCGCTTCTTCCGTCAGCGAGGCGATCATCCGGGCGAAGGTGCGCGTTTTCGCCGGCAATTCGTCCGGCGGCTCGTGATATTGATCGAACCCCATCGTCGTGGCCTCCGCGACGCGCTTTCGTCGTCCGACACGGACGACCCCCGCTGCCTGCTCCGCAAGAACCGGGCAGGGATTCGCGCGTCGCCGGGGACCGGTCAGGCGGACCAGGCGAAGGGGGCGAAATGGCCATTATTGCGCCCGGTCTCATCGCGCCAGTCGAGCCCGAAGGCGCGCAGATGGCCGTGCTTCCCTCGCGCCAGGGCGGGGCGGGCGGCTGCCGGGTGCGCCGGGTCGTCGATCGCGAGCGGCTCGCCGTCAGGTCCGGCGAATCCTTCAATCTCGTAGGCGAGCGCGTCGGGAATCGTCACAGACCGGTGCAGTCCGTTTTTCTCGAAGTGGATTGGCCGGCGTTCGACGCCCAGGAAATTGGCGATCAACGGCGCCACGCCGCCCAGCGGCCCTCCGGCTTGTCCGCTGAAAATCGCCGTCAGCGCATCCTCCTGCGCCCGATCGGCGCGGTCGTCGATCAGCAGCCCGAGCGACCAGCCGACCTCGATCATCGATCCGGGTGGCGTGTGGATGACCATCGCCACCGAGCGATCGTCCAGCGGGGTCGCGCCGAAGCGGCCGCTGTCAATGTGGAACGCCAGGATCGCGGTGCAATCGTCTTCATTGGGCGGGAGCGCGAAATTGCTCGTCGAACAGGAGCAGATGTAGCGGCAATTGCAGGTTTCGCAGAAATCGCCGCGCGTTTGCCAGGTTGGCGTCGTCATCGGCCTGCCTCCTGAACGAGGTCTGCATGAGCGGCTGGTTGCGACGATGGATGCGAACGTTGCCGCAAGCGCGGCGCACAAAGACCGGGCGCGAGCCGGGCTTACGGCCCCGCATAGGCGAACTCGGCGAACTCGGCATACTGGCCCGTGTGGTCGAAGGCCAACTCGTCGATCGCCAGCCACATGTCCGTCGTCATCCCCAATTCACCCCGCCGCCAGGTGAACCCGGTCGGCTTTTCCAGATAGATCTCTTCTTCGTCGCCGGTCACCGGATTCCTGATGCGCGACAGGGCCAGGCGGTAGCGCGCGCCGTTGCCGATTCGGGCGCGGGAGCGAATGCCGGCCAACTCGACGACGATCGGAACGTAGAGCGTCGGCAACCGGGTCGCGGTCACGGCGGCGAAGATGTCGAACGGCAGCCCCACGCCGCCGCCGGCGAACAGCGTCTCCAGCGCCATCCGCTGGGGCGGCGTGGCACGCTCGTCGACAAAGAAGATCAGTGTGCCGTTCCCTTCGTGGACGGCGCCGGGAAAGCGGACGGCCGAGCCGAACGTCACGCCCGCCAGATCGATCGCGCCGTAGTGGCCGTCCCGCACGACCAGCATGTCGATCGCTTCGCAATAGCCGTCGGTCGGCGGGGCGTCGAACGAACAGGGACAACCCCAGGCGCAGTTGCACCCGCCAATGAGAGCGCCTTGCAAGCGCCACGGCTCGACCATCGTCCACTCCGGATTGTCAGTCCCGACGGGGGTTCAGGCGCGCCACTCGAACGGGCCGGTCGTGCCAGAGTCGGCATCCCAGCGGCGCAACTCCGGATCGGCGAAACGACTGCCGGCAGCGCGCGCGACCTGGAGCCGGTCGAGTTGGAACGCTGCCATCGCCGCCGCGCCCTGTACCGTCGACGGCTGGCCGGCGTCGTTCGTCACGCGCCGCGCTTCGATCTGGCCGACATCGCCGACGCGGCCGGTCGTCGCCGCTTCGCCCCAGTCGATCTCGATCGGCGCGGTCCGAGCGGGCAGCCATTCCTTGACCACCGCGGCCGAAACCGCTTCCATTGGTCCGCCGCGCTGCCCGCCGAAGATCGCTTCGAGCGCCTGCCGCTGCTCCGGGCTGGCGCGTTCGTCGAGGTAGAGCCGCGCCGTGCCGTCGCCGGCCCAGAAATCGCCCGGCCAGTCGGCCAGGAGCATGACCGTGCGGCCGGCAAGGTCGACGCCGTCGGCGTTTCCTTGCCGCACGGCGAAGACGATGGCGCCGGAGCACCATCCCCGATCCGGTTCGGCCGGCCCGAACCAGCATGGGCAGACGAAATTGCAACTGCACAATTCGTGCATTTGTCCCGCGACATGCCAAGACATCAGCGCGCCTCCATTTCGTTCCCGGACATCCTGCCAGTGAGAGCGATGCGCCGCGGGACGAGGACAACGGCGTTGACGACAGTCCCATCGGCGGCGTTGACAAGCCGGACGAAACCGGCCGGCTTGTCGCGAGTGGGTCGCGAGTCTGCGCCGGGTCGGAACGTTCTGAGGTGGCCCTACTCTACGCCAATAGCGGCTGGTGTCAAGATGGCGTCAGATGGTCAGCAGGCCACTTGGCTATTTTTCATCGGCGCAATTCAAGCGGTCGAGAGATCGACGAGCGCCGGGTCCGTTCCCCGTCATTCCGGGCGCCGGCGAGGAATCCGTTCTCCCGGCGCCTTGACGACCGCCGTACGAGCACGGATGCCTCCTGCGCCGACATGACGAACTGGCGGCTCGCCGATGCGCTTCTCGACTCCCCGACTCCCCGACTCCCCGACTCGTCAAACATGTTGCCAATCGGCCGCGCTGCCCCTATCGTGACGCCGCATTCCAGTGATGGCCGGGGAACACGGGAGGAGCGGCAGGAATGGTCGAGGCGAACGATGGAAATCAACTGTTGCCGCCGCCCCTCGATCGCGTCGAGCAGGCGTGGGGGCGATGGCTCGACACGCTGGCGCGCGTGCCGGACGAGCGCGCGGCCGAGCCGGGCGTGACGGAAGCATGGTCAGTCAAGGATCTGATCGGCCACGTCGCCTTCTGGGATGAATACGCCATCGTCCGCGTCCAGGAGTTGCTGGCCGGCAAGCCCCACGGCAACATCGACTGGCAGCAGATGAACGACGCCGACGCGGCCGCCGGCGCCGATCTGACGCTGGCCGAGCAGCGCCTGCGGATGGAGACGAACCACGCGGCGCTCCTCGCCTTTCTCGGCGAGCAAACGCTCGATTCCGAATTGGCGTCCCGTCTCTACGAACGGATCACCGGCGACACCGATGAACATTATGACGACCACGCCGGACAGATCGCGGCCTGGCTGGCGCGTTCGGCCGGCTGACGGAGGAGGCGCCGGTTGTCGTCTCCGCCGGACAATCGCCGCAATCGACGCAGTCGTTTCGGCGCCTCTCCGCCGCTGCGGCAGTTGCCGCCGGGGGTCGCCGCGACCGGGCCGCCGCCCAAGACCGGCAACGGCGTCAAGTGGCTCGTTGTCGCCGTCCTGCTCGTCTTCGCCTTCATCGTCGTCGTCTGGTCGGTGCGACGGTCGCGGACGGGCGGCCCGGAACCGGTCGTCACCGAACCGGCGCTGGCGCCGGGCGGCCCGGGCATCGTCGGTCTGGTGGTGCAGCCGGACGACGGCCGCGCGCCGATCGTCGACGAAATCGACGCCGCCCGGCAATCGATCGATCTCGAGGTCTATCTCCTCAGCGATCAACAGGTTCTCGCCGCGCTGGAGCGCGCCCACGGCCGCGGCGTCGCCGTCCGCGTGTTGCTGGAGCAGCATCCGTTCGGCGGCAGCGGTTCGACGCCGGAGGTCTTCGACCGCCTGCAAAAAGCGGGCATCGACATCCGCTGGACCAACCCGGCATTCACCTTTTCCCACATCAAGATGTTCGTCTTCGACCGGGAGACGGCCGCGATCATGAACCTGAATCTGACGGCGTCCGCCTTCACCCGCAACCGTGAATTCGCGCTCGTGACGACCCAGCCGGCCGCCGTCCGTGCCGCGATGGCGATTTTCGACGCCGATTGGATCCGCGGCCCGGAGCCCGATCCGGGGCCGCTCGTCATCAGCCCAACCAATTCCCGCGAGGCGTTGCTCGGCCTGATCGGCAGCGCCCGGCAAAGCCTCGACATCTACGCCGAAGTGATGCGCGATCCGGAAGTGATGCGAGCGATCGAAGACGCGACCCGGCGGGGCGTGGAAGTCCGGCTGATCATGAGCGGCCAACCGGGCGACGACAACAGCAAGCAACGCGCCGAACTCGCCAACGCGGGCGTGCAGGTGCGGTTGGTCAACCGGCTCTACATTCACGCCAAGATGATGCTGGTCGATGGCCAGCGCGTATTCGTCGGCTCGCAAAATTTCACGGCGACGTCGCTCGACCAGAATCGCGAAGCGGGCATGATCGTCAGCGATCCGGCCGTCCTGGCGCGAATC
>JAICJJ010000194.1 GCA_025928535.1 Thermomicrobiales bacterium | reverse complement strand
CGGCCTACGTGCGCGATCATCTGACGAACATCCGGGTCGCGATGGTGCTGGAAGTCGCGACGTCGCTCGGCGCCGTCACCGGAGCGCTCGTCGCCCCCTACGTGCCGGTGCGCGCGCTCTATCTGTTGTTCGGCGTCATCCTGCTCGGCTCGCTGGCGCCGACGCTGGCCAAATTGGGCGAGGCGTTGCCGATCGGCGTCGCGAACGATCCGCTGGCGACCCGCCTGCAACTCGGCGGCCGCTATCTCGACCCGGCGGAAGGACGCGTCGTCGCCTATCAGGTCGCGCGAGTGCCGCTCGGCTTCGGGTTGATGTATGTCGCCGGGGTCACGTCGGGATTGCTCGGCATCGGCTCCGGCGCATTGAAAGTGCTCGCGCTCGACACGGCGATGCGGCTGCCGATCAAGGTTTCGAGCGCCACCAGCAATTTCATGATCGGCGTCACCGCCGCCGCCAGCGCCGGCATCTATTTCTGGCGGGGCGACGTCGTGCCGCTCGTCGCCGCCCCGGTCGCGCTCGGCGTGCTGATCGGCGCGACCGTCGGGGCCCGGTTGCTGCCGCGGTTCCATGGGCGGACGGTGCGTTGGGTCTTTCTGGTCGCGCTGGCGGCGGTCGCCGTCGAAATGCTGCTGCGCGGATTCGGGATCGGCTGAGCGGATGGATGTGCGAACGGATCAGCCGGCGCCGACCGAGGAGACCGCCTCGAGCGGCGATCTGGAGCCGCCCGCGGCGCATCGCATGGAAATCTGGATCAGCCATGTCTTGCGCGGCGGCGTGCTGCTGGCCGGCGCGATCGTCCTGATCGGACTCGCGCGCTTCTTGCTGGCGCCGGCGACCCCCGGCGAACCGCAAACCATCTCGGAATTGCTCACCGCCGAGTTTCATCCGACCAGCCCGGCGGCCATCGCCACCGGCGTGGCCGAATTCCGGCCGACGTCGCTGATCCGCCTCGGCATCTTCATCCTGGTGTTGACGCCGGCGACGCGCGTGTTGCTGACGTTGCTCCTGTTTTTCGCGCAGCGCGATTGGCCGTTCGTCGTCGTCACCGCGATCGTGCTGGCGGTGCTCGTGCTCGGGTTGCTCGGGCTCGTCGGGTGAGGGCCATGCGGCGCCGGCTCCTGCTATACTCGTCCGGCCGTGGGGGCGCTTAGCTCAGCTGGCCAGAGCGCACGGTTCACATCCGTGAGGTCACAGGTTCAAGTCCTGTAGCGCCCACCCGATCGGCACGCCGCGAGGCCCGACCGCCGCGCCGGCCCAGGCTGGCGCGGCGGTTGCGTGTGCGGCGGCAGGGGGCAATGCCGTTCGCCGTGCAGCGATGCACGCTTTGCGCCTGCCCGTCTTGACCGGCTTTCGAGCCGGTCTGACAATACTTGACCGACGGGGGAAGGGTCCGTCGCTCCGCCGCGCTTGCGGCGTGGGCGCAACGGTTCGGATCGAGTCGCGAGTCCAGGTTCCAGGGCGAGCGCGCCAGGAGGACGGGATGAGGCGGGAGCAAACGCTCGCCGATCGGATTTCGGGATCGGCCCTTTGGCGGTCGGTGGTGCGACACGGCTACCCCGACACGCAGCGCAATCAGGCGCTGATCATCGCCAGCAACGTCTTCCTCCACATCCACCCGGTCAAGATCAAGCGGTACGCCACGAAGGTGACGTACACGTTCTGTCTCGGCGGCCTCTCGTTTTTCCTCTTCCTGCTGCTGACCGGGACCGGCGTCCTGCTGATGTTCTACTACGTTCCCTCGACCGACCTCGCCTACCAGAGCATGAAAGACATTCAGGCGAGCGTCACCTTCGGTCAGTTGATGCGCAACATGCATCGCTGGTCGGCGCAGGGGATGGTGATCGCGGTCTTTCTTCATATGTGCCGCGTCTTCTACACCGGGTCGTACAAACCGCCGCGCGAATTCAACTGGGTGATCGGCGTCATTCTCCTCGTCGTCACCTTCCTGCTTTCGTTCACCGGCTATCTGTTGCCGTGGGATCAGTTGTCCCTCTGGGCGATCACGGTCGGCACCGAAATCGGCGGCTCGGCGCCCTTCGTCGGCAGCCAGGTGAACATGCTCCTGCGTGGCGACTACGAAATCGGCCAGAACGCGCTCGTTCGCTTCTACACGCTGCACGTCATCTTCCTGCCGCTGGCGGCGGCGTTCCTGATGGCGGTCCATTTCTGGCGCATTCGGAAAGACGGCGGCATTTCGGGTCCGCTGTAGGCGGTTGGGCGGCGCAAACGATCGATGAGCGGGGCGGCCTGAGCCGCTCCGGCGGAACCGGGGGACGACATGGCGGACGTCGCGCAGGAATTGCCGGGCGGGCAACAATTCCCGCCGAACACCATCGACGAAGCGAAGCGGCAACGCTTGCTCGAACTGGTGCGCGGCCGCGCCATGGCCCGGCCGACCGACCTCGCCGAAGACGAGGTGATGGTCTGGCCGTCGCTGGTGGTCGTCGAAGCGGTCTGCGCGGTCGTCTTTCTCCTGATCATCACCGCCCTGTCGATCCTGGTGAATGGACCGTTGATCGACCGGGCGAATCCGAACAAGACGCCGAACCCGTCGAAAGCGCCCTGGTACTTTCTCAATCTGCAGGAATTGCTGTTGCACATGAACGCCGGGTTGGCCGGCGTCATCGTGCCGACCATCGCCCTGGTCGCGATCGCCGCCATTCCCTATTTCGACCGCAGCCCGCTCGGCGTGGGCATTCTCGGCACCTCCGCCAAGGGGCGAAAGATCATCGCGTTCACGGTCGTCTATTGCGTCATTCTCTTGCCGGCCATGATCTTTTTCGACGAACTCTCCGGACGGACGGTGTTCGGCATCGGCCGGTATCTGCGCGAGCAACTCGGCATGCCGGAATTGATCTACAACGGCATCTTGCCCGCGATCGTGCTCGTCGCGCTCATTTTCATCTTCGTCGGCATCATCAAGGCGATCTTCCGGCCGACGCGCCGCGAACTGTTCATCGCGCTCTTCACCGGTTTCGTCGCCACCTACGTCATCCTGACGATCAGCGGCACGGCGTTCCGGGGCGAAGGGCAAGCGCTGGCCTGGCCCTGGGATTTGCTCCAAATTCATCACTAATCGGGCACGGCCCGTTCGCAGGCGGGCGCGCCCTGAGGGACGATCCATGTTGCGCTTGGCGCGAACGATTTTCGGATTGATCTTCGGCTGGCTGGTCGCCGCCGTGCTGGCCGTCTTCGGCCGATTCCAGCAGGGCGGACCGATGGCGGCGAAAACGCAGCGGCGCACCTTTGTCCGCAACGCCACGCTCAGCGCGACCGCGGCGACGCTTGGCGTGCTCGGCGCCGGCTTCGGCTTGCTGATGTGGCCGAACAAGACGGGGGCGTTCGGCAGCGAGGTCACCGTGCCGGACAGTGAAATCCCGCCGGTCAAGGGCACGCCGTTCCGCAACATCCAGGGCAAGTTCTACCTGGTCCACAACGAAGACGGGTTGCTGGCGCTCTATCAGAAGTGTCCGCATCTCGGCTGCACCGTTCCCTGGGTCGGCCCGTGGGACAGCCCGGAAGCCTTCCACTGCCCGTGCCACGGCAGCATGTACGACCACAACGGCACGCGCACCGGCGGCCCCGCGCCCCGTTCGATGGACCTGATGAAGGTGACGGTCGAAAAGGACAACACGGTCAAGGTCGACACCGGGGCGATCACGGAGCGGGCCAAGTACCAGAAGTCGCAGGCGACGCCGTTCACGGCGTAATCGGCAGCGGGGAGCGGCGACGCCGCGCAGTGTTCGGGAGGCAGGGAGCGCATCGTGGGAGCAGTCCAGAAGCTCGCGACGGTCGTGATCGTCGGCTTGGTCGGGCTGGCGACGCTGCTGGTCGTCTACCTGGCGAACGAGCCGAACCGGCGGGCAAGCGAAGCGGTGGTGCAAAAGGACGTCGCGATCGAACGCGGCATCCAGACGTTCATCCAGAACTGCGTCGTTTGCCACGGCCCGGCCGGCGAAGGCTACAGCGAGCCGGGCGCCAAAGGGACCGGGCGGATCGGCATGCCGCTTGGCGGCAACACCGAAGCCGGCAAAGCCGCCACCGAGCGCAACCAGACGACCAATCCGACCCAGCGGCAGCAACGCTACGATCTGATCGTCAAGACGATCAACGAAGGTCGCGGCCTGATGCCAGCCTGGGGCAGCGGCGCACCGGGCGGCGCGCTCCTCAACGACGAGCAGATCTACGAACTCGCGACGATGATCCAGAACGTCGACTGGAACGTCGTCTACAACGACACGATCGCGACCGACGGCGGCTATCCGACCTTCCCGCCGGCCCCGGCCTCGGCTGGCGGCGCGGCGCCGACGCCGGCCCCGGGCGCGGCGCAGGCCGCCGCGCCGACGAGCGGTCCGATCGTGGTCGAGATGCACGACATCTACTTCCAGCCGAAAGAGATCACGATTCCGGCTGGCCAGGATGTCAAGGTCACGCTGAAGAATCTCGGCGCGGCCCCGCACGACTTTTCGATCGACGCGCTCAAGATCAGTTACGCTCTCGATCCGGGCCAGACGAAAGAGATCACGATCAACGCGCCGGCCGGAACGTACGAGTTCTATTGCAACGTGCCAGGCCACAAGGAAGCCGGCATGGTCGGCACGCTGGTCGCCAAGGAAGGCGCGGCCGCGCCCGCGGCTCCGGCGGCGGCGCAGCAACCGGCTGCAGCCGGCGGGGCGGCGCAGGCCAAGACCTACACGATCACCGCCCACGACATCTATTTCGATCCGAAGGAATTGACGATTCCGGCCAACACCGACGTCACGATCCACTTGCCGAACGAAGGGGCCTCACCGCACGATTTCAGCATCGACGCGCTCAAGATCAGTGTCGCGCTCGATCCCGGCGAAACGGACAAGACGGTCGTCATCAACGCTCCGCCCGGCGACTACGAGTATTACTGCAACATCCCGGGCCACAAGGAAGCGGGCATGGTCGGGACGCTGCATGTCGTCGCGGGCGCGGCCGCGCCGGCTCCGGCCAGCGCCCAGCAGCAGGCGCCGGCCGCGACGTCGGCCCCCGCCGCGGCGGCGCCGAGTTACACGATCACGGCGCACGACATCTACTTCGATCCGAAGGAATTGACGATTCCGGCGAACACGGACGTCACGATTCACCTCCCGAATGAAGGGGCGTCGCCGCACGACTTTTCGATCGACGCCCTCAAGATCAGCGTGCCACTCGACCCGGGGGAAACAAACAAGACGGTGACGATCAATGCGCCGCCGGGCACGTACGAGTACTACTGCAATGTTCCAGGGCACAAGGAAGCCGGCATGGTCGGGACGTTGACCGTCAAATGACGGCCGGGAGATGGTTCGATGCTCGTTGAAAATCTGGCGCTCAACTTCGGCGGGTTGGCCGATACGATCGAGGTTTCGCTGGCGGTCATCTTCATGCTCGGCGGCATCTACCTCACGTACAAGATTCAGCAGTGGGCCGATCGCGCGGGCGAACAGCCGCCGGCGGCCAACAGCGCGCTCGGCGGCTCGGCCGAACGGTACGAAGGGCACGGCATTCGCCGCTGATCCGGCTCCGGCACATGCACCCGAGAAATGGGCGGGCCGCGCGGCCCGCTCGTTTCACACCCGGACGGAATGGGTCGCGCCGGGCGGCCAAACATGAACGAACATGGCGAAATCGCAAACCGCGAAAACCTATCTCTGGTGCGACGCGTGCCGGCGCTCGTTCAGCCACGCCGATGCGGCGGCCGGTCATTGCCCCGTCTGCGGCGGCGCGATGCAGCCGATGGGACGCCTCGCCGCGCTGGCGCGCGGCTTTATGGCGAACGAACTGGTCGCCTCCGACCTCAGCGCCAAGCACCGGCAATTGCTGCGGCTGATCTGGACCCGCAACGGCATGGGCGAGCGTTACTACCGCGTCCTCGCGCCGAACCTGCCCTACGCCAAATTCGAAGCGCAGGTGACCGAGTTGCTGTTTCGCGGCGCGGAAGAAGGGTGGGTCCGTTTCGTCCTGCCGGCCGCGCCGTCCGCCGACGAATCGGCCTACCGGGTCGAGTTCG
>JAICJJ010000539.1 GCA_025928535.1 Thermomicrobiales bacterium | reverse complement strand
GTGGGTCATCAGGTGGAAGATCGCCGGAATCCAGGCGCCGACGCCGAGGCCGAACGCCATGTAGCCGAGCTGGCTGAGGGTCGAGTAGGCGATGACCTTCTTGATGTCGTTTTGCGCCATGCCGATCGTGGCGGCCATGAAGGCGGTGAAGGCGCCGATGATGGCGACGACGCCGAGGGCGTTCGGCGCCGCCTGGAAAATCGGATGGGTGCGGGCGACCAGATAGATGCCGGCGGTCACCATCGTCGCGGCGTGAATCAGCGCCGACACCGGCGTCGGGCCTTCCATCGCGTCGGGCAGCCAGACATGGAGCGGGAATTGCGCGCTCTTGCCGCAGGCGCCGAGGAAAAAGAGGAGGGCGATGCCGGTCAGGACGCCGGTGCTGACCGTGCCGACCTTGGCGAAGACCTCCTGGAAATTGATCGTGCCGAAGGCGAAGAAGGTCCACATGATCGCCAGGCCGAAGCCGAGGTCGCCGATGCGGTTGACGATGAACGCTTTCTTGGCGGCGTCGGCGGCGGCGCGGCGGCGGAACCAGAAGCCGATCAGCAGGTAGGAGCAGAGCCCGACGCCTTCCCAGAAGACGAAGAGGAGGAGGAAGTTGTCGGCCAGCACCAGCATCAGCATCGAAAAGACGAAGAGGGGGAGGTAGGCGAAAAAGCGCCAATATCCCGGATCGCCGTGCATGTAGCCGATCGAATAGACATGGACAAGAAAGCCGACCGTGGTGACGACGACGAGCATCAACGCCGTCAACTGGTCGACGTACAGGCTGACCGTCGGCTGGAAATCGCCGGCTGGAATCCAGGTGTAGAGATGTTGCGCCATCGGCGCGCCGGTCGTGTAGATCTGCTGGAAGACGGCGAGGGCGAGGAGCCAGGAGATGAAGACGGCCGGGGCGGCGATCCAGTGGGCCTTGTCGCGGATGAAGGATCGGCCGAAAAAGAGGTTGATCGCGAACGCCAGCAGCGGCAGGAGCGGAATCCAGAAAAGATAACGTTCCATCACCATCCCACCGTCGGCGCAACGACGCCCACCGCGCGCACGGGCATCTTCGGGCCTCCCCCAACCGCAGCGAACACGCCAAACACGGGCCGAGCCGGCCCGAAAAACGACCGCGCAAGTGTACCGTACGCCCCGGACGGGCGAAAGCGGGATGCGGCGCCGCCGCGCGGCGTCCGTCGCTCGGGTAGACTCCCGCCGATGAGCGATGCGGAATCGCCGCCGCCTCCGGCCGGGTCTGGTTCGGCGCGGCGGATCGTCCATGCGGATGTGCCGGTGCGGCCGAGCCCGTCGGGGCTGCCGGCGCAACATCTCGTTGCCGCCCCATGCGGCGCGAAGGCGATGTTTCTCGGCCAGCAGTGGCTGCAGCCGGGCGAGCGCGTCTACCTGCATACCCACCCGGTCGAAGAAGCGTTGACCTTTCTCGCCGGCGTCGGCGAAGCGACCGTCGGCGACGAACGATGCCAGATCGGCCCCGGCGTCAGCCTCTACATCCCGCCGGGGGTCGTCCACGGCTTCCGCTGCCTCGCCGGCACGCTGCATGTCCTGATCCAGTTCCCGACCCCGGAATTCGCGGAAACGACGATGGTCGAGGACGAAGTCGGGGAGTCGCGAGGTCGGGAAGTCGGGAAGTGACGACTCGTGGCGCGCGTCCGCAGCCCGTCATGCTGAGCCGCAGCGAAGCATCTCGCGCTCCGTGACCGGAAACCGACGAGATTCCTCGACAAGCTCGGAATGACGATGGCGGGCGTCCCGACTCCCCGACTTCCCGACTTCGCGACTTCCCGACTTCATAGACAAGGAGACTTTGTGACAACGGTGCTTGCGGAAACGACGCGCGGCGGGATCGTCGAAAGCGTTCACCATGGGGCGATCGCGGTCGTCGATGTTGCGGGCGACCTGATCGCCGCGGCCGGCGATGTCGAGCGCGTTTTCTTTTATCGCTCGTCCGCCAAGCCGTTTCAGGCGATTCCGGTGGTCGAAAGCGGCGCGGCCGACCGCTTCCGCTGGACCGAGCGCGAACTCGCCCTCTGCTGTGCGTCCCACAGCGGTGAGCCGCATCATCAGGCCGAAGTGCGGGCGATGCTCGCGTCGATCGGACTGACGCCCGATGCGCTCCAATGCGGCTGCGTCGTGCCGTACAACGCGGCGGAAGGGGCGCGGGTGGCGGCAGGGCTGGTCGAACTGTCGCCGCTGCAATGCGATTGCTCCGGCAAGCACGCCGGGATGTTGGCGACGTGCGTCCACGAAGGACTGCCGATCGATTCGTATCTCGAACCGGCGCACCCGCTGCAGCGGCGCATCCTCCAGGTGATGGCCGAAGCGTTACGGATGCCGGCGGAGGCGATCGTCCTCGGCACGGACGGCTGCAGCCTGCCGACCTTCGGCGCGCCGCTGCGCGCCTTCGCGATCTCCTGGGCGACGCTGGCGGCTCCCGCTTCGGCTCTAGCCGGCGCCGG
>JAICJJ010000248.1 GCA_025928535.1 Thermomicrobiales bacterium | reverse complement strand
TCCGCTCGTCGTCGGCGCCCTCGGCGCGGTCGTCGGCGGACTGGCGGCGCTGGCCATTCCCGAGACGGAGTCGGAAAACCAGCTGCTGGGCGATGTCCGGGACCGGGTCCTGGACCAGGCGCAGGCGGTCGTCGGGCAGACCGTCGACGCCGTGCAACAGGTGGCCGGGACGGCGGCCGCCACGGCCGTCGAGACGGCGCAGGCCCAAGCCCAGGCGATGCGGCCAGCGGCGGGCCGGTCCGGAACGGCGTCATCGGGGTAGGCGGCGCCGCCACGACCAACCTGGTCGCCACCATTCGGTGCTCACGGCGATGGCGCGCCCGCTTGATCGCCGCGGGCGTCACCGTTCGGAACCGTGCGCCCCACGTCGATGGGACGATGGCGCGGCAGCGGCCCGGCGCGCAGCGCCGCGGCCGGATGGATGACCGCGTTGAGTTCGGCCCCGAACAACAACACCGCCGCCGAGACGAAGAAATACAGCAGCAAGACGATCATGCCGCCGAGACTGCCATAGGTCGCGCCGTAGTCGCCGAACCGCTCGACGTAGGCCGAAAAGCCGACCGAGGCCAAGATCCAGACGACGACGGCGATGGCCGAGCCGGGGGTGACGTAGCGGAACGGCTGGGCCACGTTCGGCCCGACGTAGTAGATCAGGGCAATGATCAGCAGCAAGAGAGCGACGACGACCGGCCAGCGCAGCCAGAGCCAGATCGTAGCGGCCAACTCGCCGCCGCCGATGGTGTTGACCAGGCGGGCCACGGTCTGCGGTCCCAGCAGTCGGGCGAGGGCGCTCAGCAGGACGAGGCCGGCCAGCCCGATCGTGTACAGCAGCGAGAGGGGATAGCGTTGCCAGATCGGGCGCGTCTCGGGAACGCTATAGGCGACGTTGAGAGCGGTCGTAACAGCGCGCATGCCGGTCGAAGCGGTCCAGAGGGCGAAGCCGATGCTGAGCGAGAGGAGGCCGCCCTGGGGCTGGTGGCGAATCTCGCCGATGACCTGCTCGACGAGACGATCGGCCGTGGGCGGGAGCGCCAGGCGGGCACCGCCCAGGAGTTGGTCAAGGAAGGCGGCTTGGCCAATCGCGCCGAGGAGGGCGAGCAGGACGATGACGAACGGAAAGAGCGCCAGCAGCAGGTGAAACGACAAGGCCGCCGCGTAGGTGGCCATGTTGTCGGCGAAGAAGTCACGGACGGCGCGGCGGACCACGTCTGGTGGCGCGGTCTCGGCAAAGCCCGGCAACCGCATCGCGCCGCCTCCTCCGCGGATGATCTCAATCGTGCCGTCGGCATCGGCTCGTCGCACGGCGCCGCCGACGATCCCAGCCTGTGCCGGTGAGCGGACGCTGGATGATAGCTGCTTGGTCGGCGCCATGCGCGGCGGTGCACGACGCCCCATCCTTGCGCTCATTCGGACATCGGGGCGATCGGCTCGTCCGCCGGCTCGTCCAGGATCTCCTCGACCACGTCTGGCGGCAGCGTGCGCAGCACGTCGGCCACCGTCGCCGCCAGCGAGGTCAAGACGACGGCAAAGGCGCCGACCATCGCGACCAGCACCCCTTGCAACCCGTAGAACACCCCGTCCCCCAGCCATCCCGTCGCGGCCACGCCGCCCGGCTCGGCCGGAAACGCCGTCAGCAACAAGGCGCCGACGGCGCCGGCGATGGTGGCGACCGCGGCGAAGACCGTCAGGCGCAGATGGGTCAGCACCGCCGGCTGCATCCGCCGCGTCTCCAGTCGATCCAAGAGGCTGATCGTCGCCAGCATCAACGCCGCGATCGTGCTGCCCGCCCCGATCAACGCCGTCCCCAGCCAGCGGGCGCTCTCTTGCAGACTGGCCAGGACGACCGGCCGTTCGGCGGGCGAAGCGCGATCGACGGCGACGACGAGGATGCCGGCGGCGATGGCGGCGAGCGCGGCGGCCAGGGCCGTCGGCCACCACGCGCGCCAGGAAGGAGACCCGGTCATGCGCGTTGCCGCCCGAGCGCGGCCTGCGCCGCCTGAAGCCGCAGCACCTCGACCTGCTGCCGCTGCGCCTGCGCCCGGGCGATCAGCCCGGGATAATCCATCATCCCGAGCTCCGGCGTCTGGTCGGCGACCGGGGCCAAGGCGCGCCAGAGCGCTTCCTTGCCGGCGATGCCGAGCGCCAGCGCCTCGAGCCCCTCGAGGGCGCGCAGCGCTGGCGCTTCGCCGGCCTCCAGCCGCAGCCTGAGCTCGCCGAGTTTCGCGGTCAGCCAAGCGGCGGCCTGCCGCGGCCGGCTCGGATGGATCTGCAACCGGGTCATGAGCGCGACGAGCGTGTCCTGGTCGGCCTGGATTTCGGCCGCGAGCCGCGGCAGGGTCGGCGTGCTCGCGTCCGGATCCGCGGTCAGGTGCGCCAGCAAGTCGAGGGCGGCGATGGAGCCGGCCAGGTGATCTTGCAAATAGGTGGCGAGCGTCTCGTTGGGCATCAGCGGCATCCGGTCGTGGGCGGTCGGGGCGAGGCGGCGATCGTGTGCGGGGGAGCAGGCGGTGCGGCCGGACCCGGTCATCCATGCATGCTGGCGATCGGGCTCAGACGACATTTTCCTCGCCGGAGGCCAGGGCTTCGTCCTGGTTGATTTGCGCCTGCTCGGCGGGCGACAAGTCCTCCGGGGCGATCGGGGCCGCGGCCGGGGACGCCGCCGGGTTCCCCTGGCCCGGAGGAACGGGCGAGGACGCGGCGCGCTTGGGGTCCGGGCGGTCGTCGCGGTCGTCCGCCATTAGGACGGACTCGGTTGGAGCAGGCGGTGATAGAGGCCGAAGAGGAGAAAGGTCGGCGGCCACTGGCCGCCGAAGATCGCCCAATCATCCTTGCCGGCCAACTTGAGCGTGGCCGAGATGGCGATCGAGCCGACGGCCGCCCAATACCAGGTCTCTTCCGGGATGGTGTCGGTCAGCCGAAAAAAACTCTGCTGCGCGTCGACGGCGGTCGTCTGCGAATCGGTCATGACCGTCTCCTCGGGGCCTGCGGCCCCGCGCTCGCGCCTAGCGGGCGCCGCCGATGCGCTGGCGCAACAACTGCCGCGCGTGGTCGGCCTGTGCGAGATAGCTTTGTTGGGCGTCCCGAAAGAGCTGGGCCAGTTCGTCATCGCCGGCTTCGACCGCGTCGCTGGCGTAGCGGCCGCTCGCCTGGACGCCTTCGAGGTTGTGGTAAATCAGGCTGATCAGGTCGTACTCGACATCCGGCACGCCCGGTTGCGCCTGGCCTTGGTCGTGACCTCCGCCGGCCCGTGGCCGGTTCGCGGCCTCTTGCCCCGCCATCCCACGCCTCCTCGCGTTGCCTGTTCCGCGCCGAGCACCGCGCTCGGCGCTCCTGGGCAACGCAGGAGTTGGACCGTGCCCCGCAGCCGGGCGGCGCCGCCAAGATCACGGCGCAAGGCGGCGTATCAAGCGAGGCCGGGACGGCGGGTTCCGGGAACCGAGCCAGGAGACCACGGCGGTTGCCGAACGCCCTGCGGAGGATCCCGCCAAAGGCGGGCTGCACCCGCCTGGTGACGATGGTATGGGTGATTACACGCCCGGGTGTTCGCGGTCACGCCGCGCCGGCGCGGCGTCCGCGCGGCCATCCGGCTCCGCAACGCGAGTGGTCAGGAGACCCGCAACCGCGCCCGCGTTAACGGCGGCCGCCGCGTCGTCCAAGGGCAGCGTGAGGCGAAAGGCCGCGCCGATGGTCGTCTGCGGATCGAGCGTCAGTTGGCCGCCGTGGGCGGCGACGATCTGGCTCGCCAGATACAACCCCAAGCCGAGGCCGCCTGATTCCGGTCCCCGGGCAAAGCGCTCAAACAACCGCGCGCGCGCCGCCGGCGGGATGCCGGGTCCTTGATCGGCCACCGTGACCACGGCGTTCGCTCCGGTCGGCGACGTCTCGATCGTCAAGCCGACGTGGATCGGCGCGCCCGGCGCATGCTTGCATGCATTGACCAGCAGGTTCTCCAGCGCTTGCCGGATCCGGCTGGCGTCCATGACCACGATCACCTCGTCCGGCGTGTCTACCGCAATCGCCGTCTCGGGCGTGGCCAGCGCGGCCGCCGTGGCGCGGACGAGCTCGGCCAGATCATCCGGTTGTCGCTCGAGCGCAAACAGCCCCTGCTCCAGCCGGCTGCTGTCGAGCAGATCGCGCATGAGGGCGATGAGCCGATCGACCGCGAGCAGCGCCGCCGCGCCATCGTCGGCGTCGCGCGCCCGCTCCTCACGGATGGCGCGCCGCTGCAGCAGTTGGAGTCGGCCTTTGACGGGCGCGAGGAGATTGCCGAGGTCATGCGCCAAGGTCGCGATCACCTCGTCGGCCGCGGTGCGCTGGCCTTGCGCACGGGCGTCGGTCGCGATCCGCGCCACGAGTTCAGCGCGATGGGCCACCATCCCGACCCAGCCGGCGACGGCGCCCAGGAATGCCAGATCGTCCGGACCGAAGACGTCGCGTTGCGCCGAGGCGGCCAGCAAAACGCCCCGCTGCTCGCCGCTGACGGCGAGGGACACGATCAGCGTCGAGCGGACGCCGAGGCCGTCGACGACGCCGCGCAACTGCTGTGGGTCCTGATCGGCCTGGCCGGTGGCGTAGGGCTCGCCGCTCCGATAGACCGCTGCTTCCCGGCCGCCGTTGGCCAGCGGCAAGCGGTCCATGCCGATCGCATGCTGTTTGCGTCCCATCGGCGTCGGACTGGTGCCGATCGCCACCAGACTGGCGGAGGCCGGATCGTGCAAAAAGGCGTCGACTTTGTCGGCATGGAGCGCCTCGGCGACCCGTTGGCAAGCCTGATCGAGCGCCGTCGCCAGATCGAGCGCCTCGATCGCCAGCAACTCCTCCAACGTCGCCAGCAGCCGCCGCGGATCGGGCGGCCAGCTGGCCTGATCGGTCGGTGGGCCCTTCACGCTCCGCTCCCCATGCGCCCTTACGGCAACGGCTTGCCGCCAGTGACGCCGACGACCTCGCCCGTAATGTAGCTCGCCTCAGGGGAGGCGAGAAAGACGAAGAGCGGGGCCAACTCCGCCGGCTGCGCGGGCCGCCCGAGCGGCGAGTCCTGGCCGAAGTGCTGCGCTTTGTCCGCCGGCATCGTCGAGGGAATGAGCGGCGTCCAAACCGGTCCCGGCGCGACGACGTTGACCCGAATGCCCTTCGCCGCCCCTTCTTCGGCCAAGGCTTTGGAAAAGGTGACGATCGCCCCTTTCGTGCTGGCGTAGGGCAACAACTGCGGCGACGGCTGATACGCCTGGATCGAGGCGACGTTGATGATGGCGCTGCCCGG